>CAZUAM010000160.1:0-12166 GCA_964618095.1 uncultured Planctomycetaceae bacterium
CGCGCTACACTAAATTCGACGAGGAGTTGTCTCAAACCGGTTGACACGTTCCGGTGGACTCGAAGGAATGCGATCTGATGCAGGTGGCAGATGTGCTGATGGGTGCTATCGGGTATCAGAACAACGATTGCCATCTGCGGCCGGGAGCAAGGCGGGCAAAGATTGAACTGGCAGACTACATTGCCCGGAAGGCCAAGTTGATGTCCCTCAAGCAGAACACTCCGTGGAGCATGAAACACTTCGGGATCTGGATATTCCAGTTTCGCAAGCGCACAAAAAAACGCCCTAAGGCCTAGGCCCGTGAGGGCGACCCCGAAGGGTTTCCGCGACGTCATCGCGGTTTTCGGCCGTTAGTGGCGTTGTCTAAATCTTATCGGATGAGGCCCGGCCAGGTCAAGAAGAAAATCGAAGCCGGGGCTAAAGTAGCGCCGTAAGTAATTGCCCCCAAAAGAGATACGGCGTTTCCTCCCGAGGTTCCAAGATGGCCCAGTATTCCATCGACCAACTGATCATCAACTCGCCTTACGAGGAGCCCACGAGTTATTGGGCCTACCACCGGCGGACGCGGTTGTTCACGCAGAGGGACGGCCGGCGCCCCGCGGGGTACGTGACAGCAACGCCGGGAACAAAATCCTTCGACGACCCGGGCATCTTTCGCGAATTGCCGCTCGTGAACCAGATCCGGCCGCGCGTGAAGGCTTGGCGGGAAGCGAATTACCCGGGCGTGACTGGCATCACGCGGCGCCTGTTGGAGCATTGGCAGGACCCCGAGGAGCGGGACTACCGGCGGTTCTTCTTCTGCCAGCTTGAGGCGATCGAGACGCTCATTTGGCTCGTCGAGGCCGACCCGGCCGAGAGACAGGGAATCGAGATCCCGGGCGACGGCGGCCCATTCCGCCGGCTGTGCTCGAAGATGGCCACCGGCTCCGGCAAGACGGTCGTCATGGCGATGCTCATTGCCTGGCACGTGCTCAACAAGGTTACCTACCCGCAGGATACGCGGTTCTCGAAGAATGTCTTCGTCATCGCTCCCGGGCTGACCGTGCGGAAACGACTTGCCGTCCTCGTGCCCGATAGCCCGGGCAATTACTACGACGAGTTCAACGTCGTACCGGCCGGCCTGGTAGAGAAGCTTCGCCAGGGTCGAATCCTGGTCCGCAATTGGCACGTGCTCAACTGGGAAACGGACGAACAGATTGCCAAGAAAAAGAGTGTCGATAAGCGAGGCGCGAAGAGCGACGAGGCGTACGTCCGGGAAGTCCTCGGCGAGATGGCCGGCAGCCGGAACGTCTTGGTCATCAACGACGAGGGCCATCACGCGTGGCGGGTCCCGGCTGGGGCGAAGGTCGCGGGCGTCAGCCGTGCGGAGGTGGAGGAGGCGACCAAATGGATCGGTGGGCTGGACCGAATCCACCGGGGCCGCGGAATCCTGGCTTGTCACGACTTCTCCGCCACACCGTTTACTCCCTCGGGCAAGCGAAGCACGGAGGAGTCGCTGTTCGACTGGATCGTGAGCGATTTTGGGCTGAACGACGCAATCGAATCCGGGCTGGTCAAGACGCCGCGAATCGTGATCCGGGACGACGCCGTTCGGCGAGACCCCGAGTACCGGTCGCGCCTTTACCACATCTACAACGATCGCGACGTGAAGGATGACCTGAACCGCAGGGCGGAGGAGCAGGAGCCACTTCCCGACTTGGTGGTCAACGGCTATTACCTGCTGGGAAAGGACTGGTTAGAGACCGCCAAGGACTGGGACGCCAAGGGCGCGCGAACACCTCCCGTGATGATTACCGTCTGCAACCGCACGGAGACGGCTGCTCGGGTGAAGTATGCCTTCGACCACCGGGAAGTGCTGATCGAGGAGCTGTGCCAGCCCGGGCGGACGTTGCACATCGACTCCAAAGTCCTCGAAAAGGCGGAGTCTCGCATCGAGGCGACCGACCTTACCCGCCAGAACGGTCCAGATGCGAACGATGAGGGAGACTCGCAGGCCCCGCAGCGGAAACGCACTAAGGATGAGCTGGCGGAACATCTGAGGACAATGGTCGACACGGTGGGCAAGGTCGGCCAGCCGGGCGAACAGATTCAGAAAGTCATTTCCGTCGGCATGCTCTCCGAAGGCTGGGATGCGAAGACGGTTACTCACATCATGGGGCTGCGAGCCTTTACGAGCCAGTTGCTTTGCGAGCAGGTCGTGGGGAGAGGTCTCCGCCGGACCTCGTACGACGATTTCGAGCCGGACGGCAGGTTCAAGCCGGAGTACGTCAACATCTTCGGTGTCCCGTTTACTTTCCTTCCGCACGAGGGAGGCGAGGGAACGCCTCCGCCACCGCCCTCGCACAAGACGCAGATCGAGCCCCTCAAGGAAAAACGGCAGTATGAGATTCGTTGGCCGAACGTCCTACGGATCGACCATGTGTACACGCCGGTGCTGACGCTGGATCTGGCGAACGTGCCGGTGCTGGAAATCCATGCGTTTGAAACCGCGAAACTCGCGGAACTCGCTCCGGTCATTGACGGAAAGCCGGATGTGTCCAGGGTTACCGAGATCGACCTGGAGGAGCTGGGACGCAAGTTCCGCATGCAGAAGGTGGCATTCGAAACAGCGCGCAAGCTGTACGACCAGATGAAGTCGCCTTGGCAGGGCAATCGCGAGTTCCTGCTGGCCCAACTGATCGGGCTAGCGGAAGTATTCTTGCGATCCGACCGGGTTCAGATTAGCCCGCCGCTTTTCTACCAGGATGAACTGCGCCGGCGCATCCTCCTGACCCTGAATATGAACAAGGTGGTCCAGCACATCTGGGAAGCCGTCCGCCAAGCGAATACCGAGAAGCTGGTGCCGGTGTTCGACAGCAGCTACCCAATTCGCGCCACGGGCGACATGCGCACCTGGTACACCGGGAAGGCGTGCGAGTACACGAAGCGATCCCATGTCAACTTCTCCGTCTATGACAGCACGTGGGAGGCCAGCGAGGCGTTTACGCTGGACCGGGATCCCAATGTCGATGCGTGGGTCAAGAACGACCACCTTGGTTTTGACGTCCTGTACGTCTACAAGGGCGTGGTGAGAAAGTACCGGCCGGATTTCCTGATCCGTCTGGCAAGCGGCAAGATGCTCGTGCTCGAAGTCAAAGGGGAGGACACTCAGCAGGACCAGACGAAGCGGAGGTCTCTGGCGGAATGGTGCCGGGGTGTCAATGAATATGGCGGCTTCGGGATTTGGGAGTCAGACGTATCGTTCGCCGTGGATGATCTTCCTGAGATTCTCAGTCGGCATGCATAACATCCTGGCGTTTCCCGCGCCGGTTCAAGGCGGACATGTGAATGCTGAATGCGAATTGCCGATCGCAGACGCGGAGGAGTACCTCAGCGGCCTTGGGCGGGGCGGTTCGGGGGCGTTTGCCGTAGGCGCTCAAACGGCTGGGGGCGGGTTACCTGGCTGCGGATCGGCGGCGGGGGCGTGGCCGAGGTGGCCGGGCCGCGTGGGGGACGGGTGCCCAGCGCGTGCCAGCCGGCGGCGGGTAGCTCTCTGGGGGCCGCCCTCAGGCGAGCGGACCGACCGGCAGCGGCCAGTCGGATCGGCGACGACCTCAGGCCGGAATCCCCGGCCGCGATCACGCTGCCCGGGGCGTAGGACGGCTGAGTGCTCTTGGGGATGCGAACCACCAGGTTCGGCTCGGGGCGCGGCCGGCGGCTTACCGGCGGCCTGGCGCTAACCGGCGGCGCGGCGCGGGTGGCGGCGATCATCTGTTTCTCGGGGACGGCGGCCGGCCGCTGCGGGCGAGGCTCGAGCCGCGGCGAGCCCTGGCGGACCCAGGCCAGCCAGGTGTTTTGCAGTTTCCCGGTGCCGGCGATGCCGTAGTGGCGCTGGATGGCCGCCGACCAATCGCCGCTGTTGAGGCCGTCGCCGAGGAAATCGACGTACGCCCGCCGGCCGCGCTTTTGGATCAGGAACTCGGCCAGCGAATATCCTTGGGCATACAGCGGCATGATGTCGCGGGGATACTGTTTCATGGCGAACATCCGGTTGAAGGCGATGCCGCGGCGGTTGCGGAGGAAGTAGACCAGCATCTTGCGGTGCTTGGTGCGTTCGCTGAGGTGTTCCACGCTGGTGGCCCCGCCTTCGTCGGCCCAGCGGGGCAGCGGCTGGCGGAAGTGGCTGGCGAAGATCATGTGGGTGATTTCGTGGGGCAGGACCGAGTCGAGGACCCGCTCGGCCGAGCCCTGGATGGTCATCCGCCAGCCGAAGACCTCGCCGCGGTCGAAGACGAAGCTGGTGGCCCCACCCGCCCCCAGATGCGGCCCGACGTTGACGGTGATCACGCAGGGCTGGGACCAGTCGGGCATGGCCTTGCCCAACCAGGCCACGGCCAGCTCTCGGCGATACTTTTCGGCCGCCTGGGCGAACTGTTGGGCCAGGCGGGGATTGGTGGTCTCGACGATGAAGTTGGGCGTCGGGTAGCGAGCGCCCATCGAGACGACAAGCAGGGCCGCCAGCAGCGCGGCCCGAAGTGAACGAGCTTCCATGCTCTTGCTCATTTCCATCTGGAGAAGGGAGGAATCGGCCTGCCCGCAAGCGGCCGGACGCGACGCCGGGGGGAGCAAACTGCAAGCCAATCGAGCAGAAAACTCACCGCCTCGCTGGGCCGATCGTCCAAACCCGTTGCCCGGCGTGCCGTTAGGTGCATGCGGGCATGCCGGGCGGAAGCCAACCGCTGCGGGTGCAGTTGTAAACTTTGCAGAACTTACCCTCTCGGGGCAAAATCGCAAACCCCGATTTGAGCCTGCGGCCGCATGCACTGCTAGCACGAAACGGTTTTCGGGCCGAGTTGCGTTAACTTTGAGATCTCACACTCCTCGTTCCCACGCTCTGCGTGGGAACGGGTCACCACGACGCTCCGCGTCGCAAATCAGGACGCAGAGCGTCCACCGGCTGCGTTCCGACGCAGAGCGTCGGAACGAGAAACGTGACCTTCCAAGGTTTACCGAAATGGTCCACAAAAACCGTTTGGTGCTAGCAGATGTCGCCGGGTTTTTCTTCTGCTGGCCCTCGGGAGACAGGCGAGACGCGATTCATTCCAGTGGCCGCCCGGTTTGACGGACGGCCGAATGCGACGTAGGTTTTCTATTGGGAAGGTCTCTTCTTTCCAGGATTGGCCGTTCGTCGGTCGCCATTCGGCGGCTAGCGGCTGTAGTCTCCGGTCGTCTCGGAATTGCGTAATACCTGCGGCTGACCGGAGAAGCGGCACCGGAACGTCCCGGTTTGCAACCATGACAGACTCGCACAGGCCCCCAGAAACTTCCGGCAATTCCTTCCGCCGTCAAGGCAGGCCGCGCGGAGCCCGCCGTTCCCGCTTGAGAAACAGGCGAGGCGCCACCCTCGTCGAATTTGCGATCGTCGCGCCCGTGCTCTTCCTATTCATTCTGGGAATGATGGAATTTGGCCGGATGGTCATGGTCCAGCAGATCCTGACCAATGCGTCGCGGGAGGGGGCCCGGCGGGCAATTCTGGAACATGCAGCAGCATCGGAAGTCGAGACGTTCGTAGGTGACTACCTGACGAATACTTCCGTATCTGGAGCAACCGTCACAGTGGCTCCCGGTACCCTCACCAAAATCGGGTTCGGGGACCCGGTGACGATCACCGTTGCGGTGCCGTTTGCCCAGGTCAGTTGGGTGCCGGTGCCCCGGTTTCTTGGCGAAATCAACCTAACCGGGCGGAGCGTGATGCGCGCAGAAAAGCCTGAATGATGCTTCAAGTATCTCCAAGCGGAAACCCGGTCGGAAGCCGTCGTGGCCTGCTCGGAAGCCGCGGCCGCGCCCAAGCTCCCCGGCGTTGCGGCCGCCGCGGGAACGTGCTGGTGCTGACCGCATTGTTGATGGTTGCGCTATTTGGCGTGCTCGCGTTTGCGGTTGACACGGGGTGGGTCTTGCATGCCCGGACCGAGTTGCAGCGGACGGCCGATGCCTGCGCTCTGGCCGCGGCGGCGCGCCTGCCGGACAAGGCGGCCGCGACCACAGTTGCGCATGCCGTGGCGGCCGAGAACGGTTGGTCCAGCGGGGTGGAAATCGGCGAGGGCGACGAATTGCACGGCTCGGATCTCGATCCACTGGACGTGGAATTTGGACTCTGGGATCGAGATACGGCCAGGTTCACGACGCCCACTCCCTCTGGAAGGAGGACCAATGCCGTTCGGGTGACGCTGCGGAGGACCGAAGCGACCAAGAACCCGATAGGGCTGGTCTTCGGTCGGGTGGTTGGAACGTCCCAGGCCGACGTCTCCGCGTGGGCCACGGCCTGGTACGATCGCGGCGTCTGTGGCCCCTTTGTCGGAATCGAATGGCTGAACGTCGGAGGAGGCGCGGTGACCGACAGCTTCGATTCGGCCGAAGGCTCCTACAACCCAGCCACGGCAAAGGATCGCGGAAGCATCTGTAGCGACGGCCCGGTCAACGTGGGCGGCAACTCCATCGTGCGGGGCGACGCCCTTGCCGGCAAGGGACAATCGGTGGACATTGACGGGACCGCGGTCGTCACCGGACACCTCGGCAATCGGCTCACGCCGCTCGATCTGCCCCCGGCCGACGCCAGCGCAGCGGCCGCCGACAACGACAACGACGACGCCCCGCCGGTCTGGCAGGGGCAGTCGTGGCGAGACGCCATCCGGGCCAACGGAGACTTCAGCCTCAACGCCGGCGAGGTCTACGACCTCCCGCCCGGTACCTATTACTTCAGAAACGTCACCCTCAACGGTGGCGCTACGCTGAACATCAGCGGGTTGACCAAGATCTTTGTTACCGGCACCCTGAGGAGAGAGGGCGGCTGCCTGGTCAACAACAACACGCAGCGCGCCCAGGACCTCCAGATCAACGTGACCGGCGGGACCGTGGACGTCACCAGTGACAATCCCTTCTACGGCGTGATCTACGCGCCGCAGTCGCGCGTGACGCTCAACGGCGACGCTGACCTGTTCGGTGCGATCGTCGGCCAAACGCTGAAGGTGAATGGATCGGGCGGGGCCCATTACGACGAGTCGTTGAATCTGGACTACGTCGAGGTCCCTCGCCGCACCATGCTGGTGGATTGAAATGGCCCGAAGACGCATCTGGAAGGCCGTGCCCGTCGCGATCGCCCTTGCTGGCCTGCTTTCGGTTTGGTGGGTCACCCATGCAGTGCTGTCTCTAGGGTCTCGACGTGGCCGTGCCGGCAGCGATGCCCCGGTGCTCGTGCTGTCTCGCACCGAGCACGATTTTGGCACCGTGCCCCAAGGGCTCGTTCTGCAAACGACTTTTCCGATGAGGAATCTAGGCAGCCGGCGACTGATCGTCATCGAGCAGGACCGGGGATGTTGTGGCCAATCGGCCAGTCCACGCCAAATCAGTCTGTCGCCGGGCGAGTCGAAGGACCTGGTGGTTGAGGTAGACACGGGCCGATGGTGCGGCCGCGTGCAACGTGCCCTCGGCTACACCACGAATGATCCGAAACTGCCACGGTTTGTCTTGACGGTGGCCGCCGTTGTAGAGCCCAAGGGCCGGCGGGAACAAACTCGCCAGTGGCCTGGCTCGCGAAGGGATGAGACAGTTCGGCAAGTGGCGAGCCCGAGGCGCCGCGTAACCGAACTTGGGATCCGGAAGATCCACCGGAAGGCGGTGCCGGTTGATCGAACCGGCGCAGAATTGGAAGGGACCGGAAAGAGTTTCTCTCTCAGTTGGCCCCTGTTTTGGGGGATTGCACCTAAATGGAGGAGCAGCCATGAAGTCGCTTGCTAAGAAAATGTATCATTTTCTCGTCTCAGAGGATGGACCCACCGTAGTCGAGTATGCAGTGATGTTGGCCTTGATCGTGATCGTCTGCCTGGTGGCGATCGCCTCGATCGGGACGCAGAGCAGCGCCACGTTCAATACCGTGGCCCAGTCGCTGGGCGCCGGCAGCTAGCACGCTTCGGTTCCCCCCGCCCGGCAAGTGGGAGCAGCTCGAGGTTCGGGTGGACCCAATCCGACGGCACGGGCGCGCGCGGCACACCCTGCGCTTCGCCACGGATGATCCGAAACTGCCGCGATTCGCACTGAAGACAAGTGCGATCGTGGCGTCTGCTTGAGCGTTTTTCTGCGGACCACGGACTCCTCAAGTCGACGGCCGGTTGACACGCTGCGCCCCGGCAAATCCGTCGCCCCGCGGCAATCGGCCGGCGGCGCCGATCTCTTCCGGTTCGATGCGCCGGTCGATCGGGGGACGCGAAAGAGGTGATTTGACCCCCGGGCAAATGTGAAGTAGGTTTTATATGGAGCAGTCGTCTTCGCACGCGAGGTCCCTGTCGGTTGACCAGAAGACGAAGGGCGGTCAGTCACCGCCGGAAGAAAGCGCTTCCGTCGCTTGTGGGCAAAGTCACGTCACATCGTCCGATCTCTGGGAGGTAGCAACCATGAATAGGTTCGGAACAAGTACGCGCTATTGGCCGTTTCGATGGCTCCTGGTGACAGCTTTGCTGCTGGGGTGTACCGGCGTGGGGTGGGCCCAGTCTGGGGCGACCGTCGTACGTGTGGAAGAAGACTGGGAGTTGGTCGTCGGAACGCCGGACAGCGAGACCGACGCTCCCCAGGTAAGCTGTGCCATCTCGCCGCTGGGTAATCTCGACTCGTGGCACGCCGCGTTGGAGTTGAACCAGCAGAGCCTTCCGACCTTCACGGCGGGGGGGGTGCAGCTTCAGGTTTGGCAAGGTGAAGTACCGCTAAGCGATCGGCGATTTCCCAACGCTGCCGTCCTGGCACATCCCGGCGAAACCGTTTGCTGGACCCAGACCATGCAACTGGATGAGGGGAATCTGACCTTTGAGATCATCAATGGGACGTCCACCACGTGGGGGAACTTCGGGGGACAAGGATATCTCAAGGCCAGTGTCGCCACCACGCTCAGCAGCCTGGGCACCTACAGCCCGGCCGTCTCGGTAGAGAATTCCGGGGTCGGCTATGCGGCCAACCGCGTACAGTCGCTCGTTCTGAAGAGGGTCCGCTATCACATGTCCACCGGAGATCAGATCGAGGACACCACGCCGAGAGTCGTCCACTCACAAGACTGAGGTTTGAACAGCCCGCTCTCGCCGAACTCGTCGGGTTCGGGCAGGAGACGTGCAGATGAAGATTCACCACCGCCGAGAGCACCGGTCGGGCAACGTGCTCGTGCTTACCACGTTGATGATGGTCGCCATGTTCGGCGTGCTTGCGTTTGCGGTCGACCTGGGCTACCTTCACCTGGTCCGCACCCAGTTGCAGAGTTCGGCCGACGCCTCAGCCCTGGCGGCCGCCTGGGATTTGATCGATGAGGGCACCTTGGCGGGAAAGGCCAATCCCTGGACGCGGATCGAACTTGCCCGTACCACCGCCGGCCAGTACGCCGGCCTCAACCCGGTTGCCGGTTCGTCGCCTGCACTTGCGGAGCAGGATATTCAGGTCGGCTATCTTGCCAATCCCTCTGATCCCCTCGCACAGATGAGTTTCGCCGATCCCAGCCGGTTCAATGCGGTGCGGGTTTTCACCCGCAGAACAACCGATCAGAACGGCCAGGTCCCGCTGTTCTTTGCGAGGGTGATCGGAACCGCCAGCTCCTCCTTGCAGGCGGAGGCCACCGCCGCGTTCTTGAACAATATTGCCGGCTTCCGCACGCCGGCGAACAGGAACTTGGCGTTTCTCCCCTTCGCCATGGACAAACAAAGCTGGGACAATCTGGTGGCCGGGGTTGGAACCGACGACTGGACCTGGAACGCAGATTCGGAAGAGGTGACAGCCGGATCGGACGGCATCCTGGAGGTGAACCTTTTCCCGCAGGGAACCGGTTCGCCGGGAAACCGAGGCACCGTGGACGTCGGCAAAAATAATAACAGCACGGCGGACCTCGCCCGGCAGATCGTGGAGGGCGTCAGCGAGGAGGACCTGGCATACCACGGCGGGAGCCTGGAGCTCGACGAGAACGGCGAACTGTTTCTCAACGGCGACACCGGCATCAGTGCCGGGATGAAAGACGAGCTAGAATCAATCAAGGGACAACCACTGATTATTCCCTTATTCACTGAGGTATCGGGCAACGGGAACAACGCCTGGTATACCGTCGTCGAGTTCGTCGGCGCCTGCATCGTCGAGGTGAAGCTGACCGGAAACATGAACAGCAAGCGGGTGATGATTCAACCGGCACCGGTCAAGGTGCTTGGAGGGATCCCCGCAACCGGGGACGTCCAGAGAAGCCAGTTCATCTACTCGCCGGTCTGGCTCGTCCGCTGACGAGGTCGCGGAGTCCTCGACCGCCAGGCCCGCAACATAGTACGAGCCATCGACCAGAGAAGCCGCCGGCAAAATATGGGGAGCGCAACCCATGATCCAAGCCGATAGACCTCCAATCGCTTCGAGCAATCCTGGCGGCCGCTCCGGCGTGCGGCGTGGACCCCGCGGCCGTTTTCACGGGAGGCGCCGGGGCGCGGCGGCCGTCGAATTAGCCCTCGTGGCACCGCTGCTTGTCCTGCTGTTGCTCGGCATTGCCGAGTTTGGATCGATGTTCTACGTGCGGCAGACCCTGGTCCACGCCGCTCGATCGGGAGCCCGAGAGTTGGCCATCCAGGGGGCTACGGAAGAGGAAGCAATCACTACTGCTGAGGACTTCCTTTCCACCGCGAACGTCACTGGTGCGGTGATTACGGCCCAGAACGCCTATGCCGGGTCGGGCGACGATGCGGCAGCTCGGGAGGTATGGGTGGAAATTGTGCTGCCCACGCAGAACGCTTTGATACTTGGAGACGCGCTAGATCTGTTTCCCGCAGGCAGCAATATAACCGTGCGAGCAACCTTGCGCAAGGAAGGAGAATTGCTCACGGCACCAACGTCCTAGTCTTTCCAATCGGCTTGATTTTCTTCATTGGTGGGTAGTGTCGGTTTCCGAAGGTCCGTGCAGGAGAGCATCACCATGGTGGACAAGAAACGACGGCCGGGCTCAGCGCGACGAGGCGCCATTGTGGTTCTGATTGCCCTCCTGATGGTGCCCTTGCTGTCTGCGGCGGCCATGGTGGTGGACGTCGGACTGATGTACGTGGTGCAGGCGGAGCTCCAGACGACGGCTGACGCGGCGGCATTGGCGGCCGCGGGAGAAATGTCGCGGGCCAATACCGACGTGTATTTGGCCAAGGCGATCCAGGGCGCAAAGACGTACGCCGCCCAGCACAGTTCGCTGGCAATGTCCGGCGGTCTTCAGTTGGCCGACGCGGATATCGAGTTCGGCGACGCGGTGTTCGATGCGGATCAATCCACGTGGACCTTTGTGCCGGGCAGCTCAAGCTCCGCACCTTACGCCGTCCGCGTCACGGTCCGTCGAGACGGCGTCGTGAATCCGCGGCTACCGCTCTTTTTCGCCCGAGTTTTCGGTGCCGGCGAGGGTACGCAATCCGCTACCGCCGCGGCCATGATTACGCCGCGGGACATCGCCCTGGTGGCGGATTTGTCGCAGTCCATGACTTTCGACAGCATGCTGATGCACCGTAACGACACCCAAATCAACCTCCGGGACGTCTGGGTCACGCTGGACGGACCAGCCGGTTCGCCCAGCACGAAGGTCATTTCCGGCGTGGGCGAGTTCATCACCGACTACGAACTCAAGACCCCCGATACGTCGGTCTATGCCGGCCGCACTGGGCGAACGTTCGGCAGCATGGCGGTCTGGGGGACTACGATTCTGCAAGGGCAGTACAACCAGGCGGCGGTCCAGGCGGACCCCGGCCTTTATTATCTCCCCGAGCGGCACGACGCCCCCGACCCTTGGGGATGGTTCGTCACGCTCGGCTATCCCGACGATCCACGCTACGTGTGGCTGGTCGAGGATTTGAGCAACCCATCTTCTCTCAGAAGCCGCGGATACGACAACGACAAGATCACTGGTCTCTTGCAACGCCCCACATCGTACGAATCGTTGACCAACTATCGTCGCCGCGTCAAAGTGCTGTTGGGCTTGGCCACCTGGAACGACGACGGTGACGATCTGGTGGAGAGCGGCGAGGTCACCGACGTCATCAGCGAGCCGTATGCCCAGGGCGCCAGTTGGGACACTTGGATCAACGACGTCCGTGGGGCCAGCGGACTGACCTACAACTCGAGCTGGGGAGGAGCCAGCTATTTCCGCGATCGCTAC
>CAZUAM010000161.1:0-4097 GCA_964618095.1 uncultured Planctomycetaceae bacterium
CGTCAATCCCAATCTCCCTATATTCCGGCATTTTCATCAGCCCACGCCCGGACTGCCCACCACAGTGGTTTTTGTTCGGCCCTTTGGCAGTCTTTTCGAGCCAAGCCACGGCCAGCGGCTTGCCACGCCCAAGGGGGCCGACGCAGGCCTCTGCCGGAAACGCCCGGCCCCATAAGCCCCACTGCCGTCCAAAGAAAAAACATACCTGAAGGGGGTATGCATAGGGAGGGTTTAGCCTGATGCGGGAGCTTAAGCGTGCAATGTTTGTCCTCAAACAACGTCCAACAAACGGCTTACGACGCAAGCTTGCCCAGAATGCCGCGGAATTGGCTCCAAACGACTGGCGAACAATTAAAAACCCTTTGGGAGTAAGCAGTTACGACGCGACTGCCGACCCGCACCGAGCCGTCCGAAGGGCCTGATTTGGGGCGACAGAATCGACATAACTCGCTGCGGAAAAAGACCTTAAGAAGAACGGCCCCCGGCTCGCCCCGCAGTCTTGAATCGGAAAGGCGCTGCAAAAACCCAAGAAAACGTCACCCGACCCGTTCGGCGACGGGCCATCTCCGGCACGCCAAAGCAAAAGCCCGCGGGCTGGAGCCCGCGGGCTTGGCGTTGACGTGGCACAACTTGTCGCCGCCGCTCAGACGGCCTTTCGCACGGCCAGACCGTTGCCTTCGAGGATCGCCTCGGCCTCTTCGCGGTAGGCATCCATCACGTAAGGAATCCCGGTCACCTCGGCGCATTCCCTGGTCAGGCTGATGAGTTCCCTGCGGCTGATCACCGGGAGGCTGAAGCAGCGGGCACCGGCCATCATTTGCTGCAAGCCCACGCTGAGCTTGTTCACGTAGGAATAGATCCCCAATGCACCCAGCGGGAAGTTGGGCATCTCCTTCTTGCCCACCAGGTCGGCCACCTGCTCCCAGCAGACGAAGATCTCTTCGGGCGTGGAGCCGTACTGGCCGACGGTTTTGGGCAGTCCGCCGTTGTTCATCCACTCGGCGATGTTCTTGCCGACCATCCCGGGGATCATCAACGCCCGGCCCATACAGACGGCCTTGACGTGTGGGGCGCCCAGGGCGATGGACTTGAAGATGTGATCCTCGGCGCTGAAGCCGCCGGCCAACGCCAGGTCGGGCACCCGCTCGCCTCGGTTGGTGAGCTTATCGGCGAACTCCACGGCGGCCGAGTGGAGATAGATGGCCGGCATTCCCCACTCTTCCATCATCCGCCAGGGGCTCATGCCGGTTCCGCCCGGGGCACCGTCGATGGTGAGCAGGTCGATCTTGGCCTTGCTTCCCCATTTGAGCGCCATGGCCAGCTCGCGCAGGCCGTAGGCACCCGTCTTCAGCGTGATCCGCTTGAAGCCCAGCCCACGGAGCCGCTCGCACTCGGCCAGGAAGCCTTCCTCGTCGATGAATCCCAGGCGGCTGTGGCGTTCGAACTCCTTGATGGCCCCGTCGTTGAACGCGGCCTGGATGATCGGGTTGGAGGGATCGGGGGTGACCACGTAACCGCGCTTTTGCAGCTCCAGGGCCCGCTCGATCGAGTCGACCTTGATCTCGCCCCCGATGCACTTCGCGCCCTGGCCCCACTTCAGCTCGATGGTCTCCAGGCCGTGTTTGTCGATCACGTACTCGGCCACGCCCAGCCGGGTGTCCTCCACGTTCATCTGCACGAGGATCTCGCCCAGGCCGCGATGGTAGCGGTTGTAGGTCGCGATCCGGCGGTCCATGTCGGGGGCCGAGGTGATCTTGCCGCGGGAGTTGAGTTCCAGCTTGGGGTCGATCCCGCAGACGTTCTCGCCGCAGACGGCCGTAATTCCCGAGATGGCCGCACCCACGGCGAAGTGATCCCAGTTTCTGCGGGCGATGTCCGTGGAGCCCAACGCGCCGGTGAACACGGGGGCGGCCATCTTGACTTTGAGGTCCCAGCCGTACTGGGTCTCGACGCTCACCTCGGGAAAGACGCAGGTATCCGGGTTGGCTTCCACGCCCGCGGACAGACCGCTACCGCCCAGGGCGTAACCCTGGATGTTCAGGTGGGAATAATCGATCGGGTAGTCCTTGTCGCCGCCGGCGGTCCCATCGCCGTAGGGGCCGGGATAGATCACCTCGCGGCCCCGGAACGTCGCCCGGAACACCTCACAATTGCCTTTACACCCGTCGATGCATCGCGTGCAAAGGCCCGACTGGGGCACCACGCTCCGCGAGCGGTTGGCCGACAGAGTTGCCTCATTCGCGTTGGGGCGTTGAAGGTTCACAGCACTTTCTCCTTGTACAGTCGTGAAATATGTTAGGTCGATTCGGTTCGCACAACTTTAGCCAGTCGAGACTCCCCAAAAGGGCATTGGCGACCAGGCAGGGAAGCTTTCGTCGCCACCCTCCGCGGGCGGCCGGTCAGCCCACCAGTGGGCCAGCGCACCTGAGCCAATCACTTGGGAGCCTGTACCCGGATTATTCATAGGACCATCGTCGGGTAGGTATTCGCGTGCCACGGCTGTGTCAGCCGTGCTCCAGATTTGCCGGTTTACCCAGGGCATCACGGCCGACACGGCCGTGGCACGCCTATGAATAATCCGGGTGTAGCAACTCGTCCCCCACTGCCGCTCAGCGCCAGGGAGCCTGCCCCGCCACCCGTCAACTCAAATGCGTCCGATACACCAGCCAACGATGCGGAACACTCTCGATTATATCGGCAGAGATGTTATTACGTCGAGTCAAAGTGCCTAATAGTTAACATAAGATCGGCTAATA
Source organism: uncultured Planctomycetaceae bacterium (assembly GCA_964618095.1). GTDB lineage: Bacteria > Planctomycetota > Planctomycetia > Pirellulales > Thermoguttaceae > CAZUAM01. The sequence continues at coordinate 2,757 of CAZUAM010000161.1, forward strand.
GAGAACTCCGGCCAGGCTGGGCCTGGTCCAGGTGATCGGCGCGCGGAGGTCGGCAACTAACCCGCACGATGTGGACCTCCCCCCCTGGAGACAGCGAGGCTTCCTGAGAGGAGCGAGTTGTGCTATGCTACGGCCTTACGATGGCTGCGCGGCTGCGGAGTCGTGGAAGAGCGTGCGATTCTGCCGTCGGCAACACGCCTTTCGTCCGCATTTCTTGGGGCGTCCCGCGCTCCAAGTTCCCCCCAAGTTCCAGGTCCTAAATGCCCCGAATCCTAGAGAAGTTCGAACTAGTCCCCGGAATTCACCAGATTTCAGTTGAGGCCCCCCAGGTGGCCGCCAAGGCGAAGCCAGGCCACTTCGTGATTGTGATGGCCGACCAGCGGGGCGAGCGCGTGCCGTTGACCGTGGCCGACTACGACCGTTCGGCCGGCACCATCACCTTGGTGTTGATGGTGATCGGGACCTCGTCGCGTAAGCTGGCCGCCCTGGCCGAGGGCGACGAGTTCTACGCGTTGATCGGGCCGCTGGGACACCCCTCCGAAATCGACGACTTCGGCACTGTGGTCATGGTCGCCGGCGGCGTGGGAACCGCGCCGGTCTATCCCATCGCCAAGGCCCTCAAAGAGCGGGGCAACCGGGTGATCTCCATCCAGGGTGCCCGCAGCGCCGAGTTGCTCTTTTGGCAGGACAAGCTGGCGGCGGTCAGCGACCAGCACATCATCACCACCGACGACGGCTCTTTCGGCCGCAAGGGGCTGGTCACCGAACCGCTGGCGGAGCTGGTCGAGGAGTTGGGCGGCCAGATCGGCTGCATCTATGTGATCGGCCCGGCTATCATGATGAAGTTCTGTGCCGAGACCACTCGGGCGTCGGGTATCAAGACCGTGGCCAGCCTGAACACGATCATGGTGGACGGGACGGGAATGTGCGGTGGTTGCCGCGTCAAGCTGGGCGACCAGACGCTGTTTACCTGTGTGGACGGTCCGGAGTTCGACGCCCACCTGGTCGATTGGGACATGGTCCTGGCCCGCCAGAAGATCTACACCAACGAGGAGAAGTGCTCGCTGGATCGCTACGTTGAGGAGGCCCGACGAGGATGACCGAACCGACCGAGAAGAAAAAGAAGAAAAAAAAGAAGCCGATTCAGAAGACCCGCACTCCGATGCCGGAGCAGGACCCGGGCGTGCGGGGCAAGAACTTCGACGAGGTGCCGCTGGGCTATTCACCGGACCAGGCCCGACAGGAAGCCGCCCGCTGTCTGATCTGCAAGAAGCCGGCCTGCGTGACCGGTTGCCCGGTCAGCGTAGACATTCCCGGCTTCGTCGAGCTGGTCGCCCAGGG
>CAZUAM010000161.1:4107-12130 GCA_964618095.1 uncultured Planctomycetaceae bacterium
AAAACTACAACAACCAACCCTACGAGACCAGTTGCCAGGACATCATACACATCCCCGTCATCTACTAGCAGGACACCCACGGCGAGTTCGCCGCCGCCGCCCGCAAGATCAAGCAGACCAACGCCCTGCCGGCCATCTGCGGGCGGGTCTGTCCCCAGGAGACGCAATGCGAGGTGAAGTGCGGGCTGGGCAAGAAGTACGAGCCGCTGGCCGTGGGCCGGCTGGAACGTTTCGTGGCCGACTACGAACGCGAAAACGACCTCGTCGAACTCCCCGAGAAACAGCCCCCCACGGGCAAGAAGGTCGCCGTGATCGGCTCCGGACCGTCCGGGCTGACCGTGGCCGGCGACCTCGTGCTGCTGGGCCACGAGGTGACCATCTTCGAGGCGTTCCACAAGCCGGGCGGGGTGCTGATGTACGGCATCCCCGAGTTCCGACTGCCCAAGGAGATCGTCGAGAAGGAGATCGACTACCTGGTACAACTGGGCGTCGACCTCAAACTGAACCAGGTCGTGGGCCGGTCCACCACGATCGCCGAGCTGCTTGGCGAGGCGGGCTTCGACGCCGTGTTCATCGGCGTGGGCGCCGGTTTGCCGATGTTTCTGGGCGTCCCGGGCGAAGACCTGGGCGGGGTCTACTCGGCCAACGAGTACCTGACCCGCAGTAACCTGATGAAGGCCTATCTGTTTCCCGAGTATGACACGCCGGTGGTGCGCGGGGACCACGTGTGCGTGATCGGCGGGGGGAACGTGGCGATGGATTCGGCGCGGATGGCACTGAGGCTGGGGGCCGAAACGGTGCACATTGTCTACCGCCGCTCGCGGACCGAGCTGCCCGCCCGGGCCGAGGAGGTGCACCACGCCGAAGAGGAGGGCATCATCTTCAAGCTGCTGACCAACCCGGTGGCGTTCGAGGGGAACGAACGAGGGATGGTGCGGCGGATGAAGTGTCTGCGGATGGAGCTGGGCGAGCCGGACGACTCGGGGCGGCGCCGGCCCGTGCCCATCCAGGGCTCCGAGTTCTTCATCGACACCGACCTGGTGATCGTGGCCATCGGTGCCGGGGCCAATCCGCTGCTGGCGAAGACCACGCCCGGGCTGTCGCTGAACCGCTGGGGGTACATCGTGGCGGACGAGAAGGGCCGGACCAGCAAGGAGCGTGTGTGGTGCGGGGGGGACATCGTCACGGGCTCGGCCACCGTGATCGAGGCGATGGGCGCCGGCCGGATCGCCGCTGGGGACATCCACGAGTACCTCTCCGGGGACGGCGAGGCACGGGGCTGGAGCCCCGAGTAGTCGGGGCCGCGGACGCGATTAACGGCTGGTCGGGTCTGGGCTTTGTGGGTTTTTTGCGTTTTTGGGGGGCGGCCGTGCTTGTAAGTTTGCGCTGCTGGGCGGAGATCGAGTTTCGTAAGGTCTTTGTTGGGTGCAAGTTATGTGGTTGTTGTTGCGTGGGATCTGCCCATCCGGAGGGCTCTAGTTGGGCCGGCTTTCACGTCGTAACGCTTTTCTATCAAACGAGTTTGGATTTCTCGCCAGTCGTGCGGCGGCGAATTCCCGGTAGTCTAGCTAAGTTTGGTTCGCAAGCCATTTACTGGAAGAGACTTAGAAGCGTCCGTGCCATCGTGAGATTCCGAGGTCGGCGCATACCCCATCCGTGCGTACCCCCGATGGGTACGTTTTTTCCTTGGACGGCGCTGGGGCTTACGTCGCCGGGCGTTTGAAAAGGGGCTTGGGCGATCCTGGGAGTTTCGACCTCCGCCGCGGCCGATGGGGCGGCGGCTGGATCGAAGGGAGGAGTGCCCGGGGAATGCGAACCTCTTCGGGGTCGGTCCGGACGCTACGGACCTACCGCGACCTACTGCCTTTGCCGTCCGCTTCGCCTGGGTTGACCATTTCTCCGGTCGGCGAAGCCCAACCGGCCGTCGCGTCAGTCACCGCTTAAGTGCCTGTGACCAGGGCTTCCTGGCAGGGGTGTAGATTGCAAATTGAAAAATGCAAATTGCAAATTGCAAATTGCAGATTGATCCTGCCGAGGAAACCAGGCCGGTCTTCTGGCGCCAGGACTTACGGGTGTCGGTGTAGCGGCCGTCGGCCTTACTACCAGGTCGGTCTTGTTACGTCCGGTCTTTTGGCCCGACCGTGGGGAGGTGGGCAAGGAGTTGCGACCCTGTGGGGTGCCGGAGATCCAAGACTGCCTGCTGCCGTCGGAGTTACGCTTTCTTCGGCCACACCTGCCGGCCATTGGGTCCCGATTGGTCTTCGGGGGTCCGCCAGAACGTGGTTCAGGGTAGCAGAACCGGTGGGCCGATCTCAAGCGAGGTTTTTGGCCGCCCCGGTGGGGAGGGGAATGGTTGAGAGTTGAGGGGTGAGGGATGAGGGGTGGGCGGAAGGGGGCTCGGGGCCATCGCAGCGTGCGGTTCACGCCTCGCGGTGGCCCGCACGATTGGCGTATAATCTAGCGTTGGGCGGCGGTACTGCAGTTGGGCGTATTGGCCAAACGGGGCGGAGCAATGGGATAGACCAAAGTCACCACGAAACTGACGAGCTCCGACGGCCGCAGGGGTAGCTACGAGGCGGCCTTTCTGGTGGATACTGGGGCGAGCGACACTCTGGGCCCGCCCGACGGATTGGAGAAGATCGGGGTCCGGCAGGAAGGGAGGATGTCGTATGAACTCGCGGACGCGACTGTCGAGGAATATCCGTTTGGGCTGGCACGAATTGAATTGATGGGAGAGACCATTGGCGGTCGGGTGGGTTTCAGCCAGCCGCGGTCCGAACCGCTGTTCCGAGTTACGGCCCTGGAAGCCGTGGGGATCATCGTCGACCCTGCCAGCAAGACGGTGAAAAGACTTCCGACGATTCCACTGAAGTGACGACGGGCGGCTGCGATTGGCCCTTTGGGCACTAGTGAAGAGAGTTTTGCCCGTAGGTGGGCAAGGCACCGGCTGTCGAGCAGCCAGTGGCACGTTCGCGGCGTGGGAATCGCTGGCGGTGGTGGTAGCTCTTGGTAGGAACACGCTGAAAAGAATTCGAGCAGTTGCGCTGAAGTCACCACCCGGGGGAAATGACAGTGGCGCATTCTCCCCGGATGGAAGGAGCGTTCAGACGCGGAGGCAAGCAGACTGGTTGAAATGCAGCCAGTCCGACGAAGCCGTGAAAGCCAGAATAAGTATACCGGCCGGAGCACTTGTCGCGTTTTTCGATGAGCGCGATGATAGCCATTCGATGCTCGTCGGAGGCTTCTACGTTTCGCGGAGGGAACTCCGCCAGGTCGATGAGGCTGTCGCAAAGGCGAAGCAGGAATTCAATTTGCCCCTGCACGCTCCGGTCAAGTGGAATCTAAAAGACCCAGCTTGTGCAGAAGCCAAGAAGGTCTTGGGTAACAGGGTGGATGATTTCCGGAGTGACCTCTTTGGGCGCGTGCAAGGGCTGGATGTTCGGCTTCTCATGTCTCTCGTCTGGAAGGGTGACCCCTCTTATCGGCTCGAAGCGTGGAAATGGTGGTTTGAGAACATTTTGCAGCGATTGTGCATCATCCTTGACCGGAAGAAGCGGGAATTGAGCGGAGAACACGAGTATCCCTTTCTCGATGTGGTTTTCGACTGGTTGCCCGGCCATACGAACATAGACGGGTACTTTAACGTTTATTCTACAGCATACCATCAGGGTTATCAGTTCATTCGGAACAGGCTTCCGGCGCTGAAAGCATGTGAGGCGTGTCCTTCTTTGCTTGTTACTTCTGCGAGGCATTCCCCCGCCCTTCAAGTTACCGACATGGTGCTGGGGGCGGTGGGCGACTTCTTTGCATGGGTATTCAAACAGCAGCGAGAGGGGAGCGTGAGGCGTCATTTCGTTTCTCTTTATGATCTGTTCCATCGGAGCGATAACGGAACCGTCGTTGGGACAGGGCTGGTTGTGAAAGCCAACACAAGAAAGCGGATCCGGAACGCACTCAACAAGCTGGGCTTAAAACCGTAGGGGACAAGAAAGAATGAGACTGTTGGTAGGGTGGCGGGGCCCTCGCACCAGGCCGTCTTCGTGCCGAGGTGGCGCTGGCAGGTTCGCCCCGGGGCTGCCACCCGGTGCGATTGGAATGAGGGTGCGGCTTTATCGACCCATGCGGAAGCGCGGGCAGAAAAGCGTGCTTGGGAATTGCCGTCAGTCGCCGGGAGGTTTCGGAATCGGGGGTGGCGCAACTTCGGACAAAATGAGTGGGAAGGACAAGAGAGCGCTGCGGGAAGTTGCCGGAGGTTTCTTGTGCTGCGGACCCGGGTTGTGGCAAGCGGGGGCAGCCCGGGGGAGTTCTGAATGCTGAATGCTGAGTGCTGAATGAGGGAGGAAGGACGCCGGGGCGCGTGGGGATGGGGCGGTGTTGTGGAGGGGTGGTTTCGCCGCGTGGCCGCGGCGGCTAAACGGGAGCGGCGCGGGCTGAAGTATGGGCGTGATGCGGGCTGTGAGGGGGGCGAAACGGCGGGCAAGCCCGCCCGGCGGGAAGGGGGAAGGGGGAAGGCGGAAGGGGGAGCTATGGGGTTTCGAGGCGGACTTCGAGGAGGGTGAGGTCGTCTTCGAGGCGGATGGCGTTGGAGTATTTTAGGAGATCTTCTTCGAGGCGGTCCATCTGGATGTCGGCCTGGGGATAGCCTTGCTTGCGGAGGAGGCCGATCAGCCCGTCGAGGCCGAGCATTTCGTCGGAGGCGTTGGTGATCTCGACGGCGCCGTCGCTGAAGAGCAGGAGGCTGTCGCCCGGGTGGATCTCGGCGGCGGTTTCCTCGTAGGAGGCATCTTCCATCAGGGCCAGAGGCAGGCCCGAACTCTCCAGGCACCGGTGCGTGCCGTCGGCGTGCATGAGCAGGACCTGGGGGCCGCCCGCCCCGGTGAAGCGAAAGAGGCGGTTCTCGAGATCGACCAGCCCGCAGACGGCCGTGGCAAACGAGACGTCTTCTTTGACGACCCTGGCGAGCTGTTGGTTCATTTTTTCGGCGAACTCGGCAGGGCTGGTCAGGAGGCCGTGGTAGCGGTCCCACAGGGAGCTGAGGTGCATGGTGTAGAGTGCGGCGGCGACGCCGTGTCCCATCACGTCGGCCAGCATCAGGGCATATCGGTGGTCGTCGAGCTTTTCGACGGCGTAGTAGTCGCCGCCGACGATCTCGTGGGGGATATAGTGCGCCGTGAACTTCACCCGGGCACTGTCGGGCACGTCGTGTTGGAGGGCAAGGTGCTGGATGGCTTTTGCCCGTTCCAGGTCGTGGACCGCTGCGGAGGCGTCGCGGAAGGTCTCGACGCCGCCGATGACCTGGCCGTCGGGATTGCGGATGGGGGCCACGGCCACCTGCGTGGGTATCCGCCCGCCGTCCTTTCCCCGGGCGTAGACCAGCAGCGAGCCCTTGCTCCGGGTGCCGGTTACGATCGCTCGATGCAGCGGGCAATACTCCTCGCCGCAGAGCTGATGGCCGTCCTTGTCGATATGGCAGAGGACGTTGTCGAAGCACTGGCGACCGACGACGTCCCGGGCGGGCCAACCGGTGATCCGCTCGGCCGAGGGGCTCCAGTAGGTGATCCTGCGGTCCAGATCGCAGATGTAGACCCCGTCGCTGAGCGAGTCGATGACGGCCTTGATATCGAGATTCGAGAGGTCTTCCATCTGGGCACTCCCGGTGAAGTGGCTGCAAGTTGCGAGAACGGAGTGGATTGTAGCGACGGGGGCTGCGGTTGGGTAGTCGCGGGCGGTGGTTGAAAGAGTGGGGCGGGGCGTCCCGCGGAACATGCCGGCACGCGGGGCGGGTGTCAGTTGTCTTCGAGGTCCTGCCCGTGGCTTGGCGGAAAGGGGTTGTGCGGGTCGTCGGCCGGGTCTTCTTCGAGCAGGTCCTCGGCATAGCCGGGTGGGAAGGGGTTGCCAATCTGGGCGGCTTCCTCGGCGGTGGGCTTGTCGAGAGGCGTTTCTTCGACGGCTGGGTCGCCGACGGGCGGCTGCTCCTCGGCAGCGGGCTGGCGGGCCGATTCCTCTTCGATCAGCCCGGCCAGGATGGACTGGCCGCCGAACTGCCGGATCCAGTAGTCGACGTCCTCTTCCAAGAGCGGCACGGGCGGCTTGGCGGGCGTCTCGGGGGTGGACTCGCGGCGCTCTCGGCGCTGGCGGACGATCCGGGCGTACCAGGCGTCGCTGTCGATGAACTTTGCCTTGCGGCGCCGGGCGGCGCGCTGGAGGCGGTGGTCGCTGGAGACGACCGTAAGCCGTCGGGGGGCGGAGTCGGCCCGGATCAACTCCTCGATCAGTGCGTCGGCGTCTTCGTACTGCGAGGCGAATCGGACCGTCAGGCCGCGGTGGCTGACAGAGCGGGGGAGACCGGGCGGGGGATCGGCGGCGTCGAAGACGACGGTGGTCCGCGGGATTTCGCTCGGCTCAAGCGACTCGGCCAGGAAGTTGAGCAGGGCGAGCCGGGCGCGCTGCAAGCTGCCGGGGCCGACACCGCGGCCGAGGATGCCGACCGCGCTGAGCAGGTTGTAGCCGTCGATCAGGAGGGGCATGGATGGTGCTAAGCCGCAAGCGGCTTGTGGGTGTTGCCTACTGCCAACTGGGGGTCAAGGTGGCAATGAATTGCCACCGCCTCGAGTTTCACGTTCGTCCCCGCTGCCCAGCACCTACTGCCTGGTAAGTTTTATGCGGCCGCCGACGATCACGGTTTCGGCCCGGCCGGTGAGTTCCCAACCGGCGAAGGGGGTGTTGGTGCTTTGGGAGCGGAACTCGGCCGGATCGACCGTCCAGCGGATTTTGGGGTCGATGATGGTCAGGTCGGCATCGGCGCCGATTTTCAGGGTACCCTTGTCGATGCCGAGGATGCGGGCCGGGTTGACGGTCATCTTCTGTAGTGCGGTGGGCCAGTCGAGGTGGCCCGGTTCGATGAGCTTGGTTACGACCAACCCCAGGGCCGTCTCCAGGCCGACGATTCCGAAGGGTGCCCGGTCGAGCTCCTGCATCTTTTTTTCTTTGGCGTGGGGGGCGTGATCGGTGACGATGGCGTCGATGGTTCCGTCGATCAGTCCGTCGAGGCAGCCCTTGAGGTGTCCGCGTCCCCGCAGCGGCGGGTTCATCTTGAAGTTAGAGTCGAAGGAGCGGAGGGACTCGTCGGTGAGGGTGAAGTGGTGTGGGCAGACCTCGGTGGTGACGCGGACGCCGCGTGTTTTTGCCCGGCGGACCGCGTCGATGCTGCCGCCGGTGGAGACGTGCATGAGGTGATAGCGTCCGCCGGTTTCCTCGGCCAGGGCGAGGTCGCGGCTGGCCATGACGTGTTCGGCGGCCGGCGGCATGCCGGGCAGTCCGAGGATCAACGAGGTGAGGCCCTCGTGCATCACGCCGCGCTCGGTGAGCTCGCGGATCTCGGCATGGTTCAACACCGGCTTGTCGAACATCAGGCAGTACTCGAAGGCCCGGCGCATCAGTTCGGGGTTATAGATGGGGGCCCCGTCGTCGGTGAAGGCCACCGCGCCGACCTCGACCAACTGGCCGATCTCGGCGAGTTCCTTGCCTTCGCGGTTTTTGCTGACGCAGGCGACGACGAAGACGTTGCAGTTGTCGGCCCGGGCGGCCTGGCCGCGGACGAACTCGACGGCTGCCTGGCTGTCGATGGGAGGTTCGGTGTTGGGCATGCAGGCGATGGAGGTGAACCCGCCGGCCAGGGCGGCGGCCGTACCCGACTCGATGGTCTCATCCTCTTCGCGTCCCGGCTCGCGGAGGTGGACGTGCATGTCGATCAGCCCCGGGGCGACGATCTTGTCTGCCGCGTCGATGAGGGTTTCCCGGCCGGTAGGGGCGGCGTCGTAGGCGGCGATGCGGCCGTCGGCGATCAGGAGGTTGGCCACGCGGTCGATCTGCTGAGAAGGATCGATGAGCCGGCCGTTTTGGATGAGGATGTTGGGCATGGTTGAGAGGATCAGGGGCTAGCGTGCGATGAATGAGAATTGCAAATTGAAAAGGGTCTTCGCCAGAATCTGTGGGTGAATTCATGGCGTTTTGGTGAGTTGGG
>CAZUAM010000162.1:0-2277 GCA_964618095.1 uncultured Planctomycetaceae bacterium
CCGCCATTCCCCGCTGCTCATGCCCCAGCAATCCTCGGTTTATGAATAATCCGGGCTAGCCGGTCCAGGTCGTTCGGGGAAACTTCAACGGCCTCAACGGTAGAATTTCCTCAGGGCGTCGGAAGCGGCGTCTTGGGGTGTTTCGGTAACGCGTCTGGCTTGAGCCGCTTTGGAAACACCGGGAATATCACGCCCTCTTCTCATCTGCTCTTTTTCCTCTTCCGACACGTCTCTGGCGGGCTGGTCTTTGGGCTCCCCGGGAGCCTCCTCCAGGGCCTCCCCGACAGCCACAGACTCGCCCCCAGCGGCGTCGAGGCTTTTCGTTTCCGCGCCCGGCTTGGCGGCCGCAGAGACGTCCGTCTCACCCAGCCACTCCCTGAGGTCCAGATCGTCGTCCGGGGGCGATCCCAACGTTCGCACTGCGGCGTTCCGCACGCTTTCCGGCCCGCGCTGCTCCTTGGGGCCCATGTCTGCCACCAATCGAACCTCGAACTCCAACGAACCCACCGTCAACCGGTCGCCGTCCTTCAGTTCCAGTTCGCCCCGGATCCTCTCGCCGTTGACAAGCGTCCCGTTCGTGCTGCCGAAGTCACGGACGGATACGACGCCTTCGCTTGTGAGGATCACACAATGGTGCCGGCTGACCAGATTACTAGCGGGCCTAAGATGGCACCCGGGTGCCCGGCCAATGAAGAACTTGGGGCCAGCCACCGGCACGATCCGTCCGGCGCTCTTCCCCTCGACTACGAGTAAGTTGACTTCCATTCTGTTCCCACTACGCCACAGAGGGGGATAATCCCACAACCCACCTTCAGCATACAGTTGCCGCAAGCAGAGCGGTAGCCCCCGCCGTGTGTGGCAAGTTTTTTCCCTGGCAACTCGGTGCTTGGGGTGGCTGGGGTCGAGCGCAGCGAGCCCCCGGAACAGCACGCTGGCGGCAGCCCGCGGCTGACCACCAGCCAACCACTCAACTGCCAGGAAAACTTGCCGCACCCCCCGCCGGGGGACATGGGGCGGACGTTAAGGCGGTTGTGGCGGGAAATGAGGGCGTAATCCCGGGTGCCGTCGTCCGGTTTTGCGATGTCGCCCAATACGATGGCGTTGCTGCCGCTGCCCGCTTGATTGCCCTTGTCAATACCCTAACCCGGACGAGCCGGAACCATACAGGATTTTCGATACGTGTGTTTGCTGGCTTTTGGAGGTCTATGCTGTTGTCTTTTCAAAACTTCGCGCGATTCCAAACGTCCGTTTCAGCCTAGAAATCACGGGATAAATCCACTCGCACGAAAAAGTTCTTGCCATTTTGCACGGAAGTTGATCGGTAACTGGCTAGCGTGGGGCACGTTTCCAACGTGCCCACAACCCAAAAGGCACGTTGCAAACGTGTCCCACAACATGCGCGCACGGCGCGCAAAAGTTACGACGTAAGACTCTACGCTTTTTCCGGGACTGCGCCGCCTGTTGAAATGGCTGAGGATCAAGACTCTAATGGCGGGTTGAGCCCACTTGGAAAGCTGCCCCAGCCCGAAAACCTCATGAACGGTTGCAGCGCCAGCAGGGCCCAATCAAGACAGTCGCTCTGCCGGGCCAAGACCAGCCTCATTCACAAGACCAGCCTCATCCAAAGGAGTTGCGCCATGATCGAGCGTACGCGTACGATGATTACCCTTGCGGTGTTGAGCATCGGTTTAGCCGGAGGCGGCGGGTTGTGGGCTGCGGACTGGCCCGCGTATCGACACGACCTGGCTCGCAGCGGGGTCACGGAAGAGAAACTTCGCCTTCCACTCCATCGACAGTGGGTCCATGCAGCGGCACACGCTCCCAGGCCTGCGTGGCCCGAGCCGGGCAGAGAACTGAACCGCATGGCCTTCGACTACGCCTATGAGGTGGTCGCTGCCGGTGGCTTAGCGTATTTCGGGTCATCGGCGGACCACAAGCTCTACGCCGTCGAGTTGGCCAGCGGCCGGGAGCGCTGGAGCTTTTTTACCGGTGCCCCCGTCCGCTTCGCGCCGGCGATCGAAGCCGAGAGGGTTTTCGTCGCCTCGGACGACGGTTGGCTGTATTGCCTCTCTGCGCGAGAGGGAAAACTGTTGTGGCGTTTCTGCGGCGGGCCCCGACCAGAGAAAATGATCGGCAATCAGCAACTGGTCTCGCGCTGGCCGCTGCGCAGCGGCGTGGCAGTTGAAGATGGGATCGTCTATTGCTCCGCCGGCATGTGGCCCAGTGAAGGAGTCTATCTGTACGCGCTGCGCACTGAAAACGGAGAACTGATCTGGA
>CAZUAM010000162.1:2287-12123 GCA_964618095.1 uncultured Planctomycetaceae bacterium
GCAATCTGGAAGAACGCCACCAGCGGAAGTGACTACATCCGCCAACCACATCCTCCCTCGTGCGCCGTCACGGGCGTGGCGCCTCAAGGTTATCTGCTGGGCCACAAGGGACAGTTGTTCCTGCCCACCGGCCGCAGTATGCCGGCCGCGTTCGACCGCGAGACCGGGAGGCTGCTCTACTACCGAGGCCGGCCTGATGCCTGGGGCGACCGCTGGGGCGGCTCCTGGAACATGCTCTGCGGCGGGCTGCTGTTCGCCTGGCGGTGCCACGTGGCGCCGGACAGCAACGTCCGGTTGGGCGAATTCCCACCGCACAAGGACGACGGAATCGCCGCCTTTGACGCGGCGGCGGGCGGCATCCGGCGGGATTTTCCCGGCAAGCGCTGTGCCGTCATTAGCGGCAACACCCTCTACGCCTCCGGCAGCGGCAAGCTCAGCGCCTATGACCTCAAGGGGTGGCTGAGCGGCACGAAGCTCGTAGATTGCACCAAGTGGGAAACCCCGCACGGCCGCGCATATTCCCTGATCATGGCCGGCGACACCCTGGTGGTCGGCGGCCGCGACACCGTCACGGCGGTCGATGCCAAGAAGGGGCAGGTCCTCTGGCACGATAACGTAAAAGGACAAACCCGCTGTCTTGCCGTGGCCGACCGACGACTCCTGGTCAGTACCAGCGAGGGCCGGATTACGTGCTACGGGCCGGAGGCGGTTGCTGATCCCCCCGTGATCGCGTCGAAGAAGGACAACTCGGCCCGCCAGAGCGACAAGGCCGACTCGGCCGCCGCAGCCCTGGCTCGGCGGATCCTCGATCAAAGCGGCAAGACGGCGGGATATTGCCTGGTTCTCGGCGCCGGTGACGGGCGGCTGCCGTACCATCTGGCCAGACGGTCCGATCTGAAGATCTGCTGCCTGGAGCCCGACGCCCGGAAGGTCGCGCGGGCACGCCGGGCCCTGGACGAGGCCGGTCTGTACGGAGTGCGCGCAACGGTCGATCACGGGTCTCTCAGCCAGCAGACGTATCCCGACTACTTTGCCGATCTCATCGTCCCAGGCGAGAAGAGTTGCGAGAATCTGAAGATCTGGCCGGCCCGGGAGGTCTACCGTGTGTTGCGTCCCTGTGGCGGGACAATACACGTTGACGCGGCATCGCCTGGCTGCAACCCACGGCTCGTCAGGCGGTGGCTCGCGGCCGGCAAGGTGCCGCAGCCCGAAATCAAGGTTACCGAGAGTGCCGTACAGGTTGTCCGCGGCAGATTGCCCGGGGCCGGTAACTGGACCCACCAATATGCCGACGCCGGCCGTGCCGGGTGCTCCACGGACCAGCGGGTCCGCCTGCCGCTGAAGCTGCTCTGGTTCGGCAAGCCGGGACCGGCAAGGCTGATTGCCCGTCACTGGAAGGGACCGGCGCCGCTGTGCGTCGGCGGGCGGATGTACGTCATCGGCCAGTACAGCCTGATGGCCGTGGACGCCTACAACGGGCGTTCATTGTGGCGCCGTGACCTGCCCCGCGTGGGCCGCTTTCCGGCCAACTCCAAAGGCAGCAACGTGGCGGCGGACGAAAAGAGCGTCTATCTGGCGACCGGCAGGGTCTGTCTGCGGCTGGACGCGGCCACCGGCGAGACCGCGCAGATCTATCAGCTCCCGGCCGCTGCTGCCAATCTGCCGGATAGCATCGCCCGGTCGCTGGCGTGGAGTTATCTGGCCGTGGGCGACCTCGGAATCCTCGGGAGCATGGGAAACGATCGAGAAGGCCGGTACGTCTTTCTCTTGAGCAAGGACGGCAAGCCGCGTTGGACCTACGCCGCCGACGGAGTGGTGGGGAACAATGCCCTGGCAATGGACCAGCGGCGGGTCTACCTGATCGATCGAACCAGCCCGGATCGGGTCGCCAGGGCAAAGAAACGCGGCCAGACCATTGCCGACAAGCCGGTGCTGGTGGCGCTGGATGCAGCTACGGGCCAACTCGCTTGGCGGACGGAGGAGGGCATCGGCGCTCGGTCCGAGTTGTGGTTGGCCCAGGGGGTGCTGCTGGCCACCGGTGGCGGCGGGATGACGGGATACGCCGCCCGGGACGGTCGGCAACTCTACAGCCGTGCGGCAAGTATGCGCCGATTCCCCGTGATTGTCGGCGATACGATCTACGCCGAGCCGGCCGCCTACAACCTGCGAACCGGTGAGCCAAAACTTCGCACCGATCCGTTCACCGGCGCGGAGACTGCCTGGACCTTCGGGCGGTCCTACGGGTGCGGGTCCATCGCGGCCGGCCCCAATCTGCTGATGTTCCGTTCCAGTACACTGGGTTTTTATGATCTGGCGGGCGACAGCGGCGTTCACAACTTCGGTGGCGTGCGGGCCGGCTGCTACGTCAACGCAATTGCTGCCGGCGGCCTGGTGCTGATGCCGCCGGGTGATGCCAGTTGTACCTGCTCATACTGCTACCAGACAACCGTGGCCCTGGCGCCCGTAGACAGACACGAGAACTGGTCCATCTTCTACGACCGGCTGCCGAAGACCTCCGTGAAACAGGCAGCGTTGAACCTGGGCGCACCGGGAGATCGACGCGACGACGATGATCTGCTGTGGCTTGGGGCACCTCGGCCGAAGACGACAAGCGGGCGTCAGGACATCGCCGTGCCCTTCCGCTTCACCTTCCGGGACGGTTTCGGCCCCTATCGACGCAACGCCGATCTGCTTGACGTTGCCGGCACGGACCGGCCGTGGATATATGCCAGCGGTCTGAAGGGACTCCGGCGCGCCGAATTGGACCTGGAGATCCTGGATCGCGGAATCAGCTCCTGGCCGGTGGATCGGCCGCCCGCGGTAGACGGCCGGCACACCGAGCCCTGCTGGGACGGCTACAAGGCAGTTGCCCTGGAGCGGGAGAATGCCTCCGTCACGCTGCGGCACGATGAGCAAAACCTCTACCTGGCCTATAGGAGACCGGCACTCTCCGACCAAACGGACAAGGTGGCGCCCTGGAAGACGGCGGCGGAGGGTAACGACGCGGCCGTCTGGAACGACGACTCATTCGAGCTGTATCTGAGCAACGCCCCCAGAGATCGCGACGTCCCCGGCAAGCAGTGCCTCCACCTGGGCGTCTCGGCCTCCGGCGCACGCTACGACGCCTTGTGGACCTACGTCACGCCCGGCTTGCCTATCTGCAAGATTCCTCGACTCGAGGTCACCATTGACGGCGAGGTGGCTGATTGGGCCGGCAAGGGCCTGGAGGTGGTTTCGCTGCCCGCTTCGGGCGGAAAACTCCGCCCGCCCGGCGACTTCGATCCCTCGCTGAGGATCGGCTGGAACGAAGAAGGCCTCGTCCTGCTTGCCCGGGTGAAAGACAACCTGATCCGGGAGGCCGACGACGGCTCCGCCCTGTGGCGGGGAGACTCGCTGGAGATCTTCCTGACACCGAAGCGCGGGACACGCGAGGGCTACCGGCTGGTTGTGGGCACCGGTGCCGACCCCGATCGTCCGAAGGTGCGGACCCATTTTGACGATTTTCGAAAGGCTACTGCTGGCGAGAAGCTGACCGCACAGGTCCAGGGGAAGAAGACCCCGGAGGGCTACCTACTGGAGATGCTCCTGCCTTGGAAGAACCTGAAGATCACCCCGGCCACGCGTGTGGAGTTCGGCATGCAACTGTTTGCCAACGATGACGACGGCAACGGGCAGCAGAATCGATTCCAGGCGCTCTGGCACCCGGCGGGCGATCCCAGGAAGGATCCGCTGGCATATCAGACGTTCCGGCTGGCCGGCGAGCCCAGCCGGCCGATCGAGTTTGCCCGCGGGCCCAAGCCGGACAAGTCCGGATTGTTCACCGCGGTCCCCCCCTACCCCTTCCCGATCACGCTGCCCCCGCTGGGAGCCAACGGCGAGGACACGAAGTACGCCGGCGCCTGGTCGAGCAAGGTGCAGGCAGATCGTCAGGCACTGGCCATCGAAATGGCCATCCCCTGGCAGACCCTGGCCGAGGCGGGACTGAAGCAGCGCGAACTGATGGTCAACCTCAATGTCCGGGGTCCGTTGCGGAGGCCCCCGCAGATGTCGGCGGGATTTGAACGTCTGATGGTCATCCCCCGCCACATGGCACGGCCCAGGACCCTCTCGCTCCGGCTGCACTTCGCCGAGATCGAGGACGCAAAACCCGGCCAGCGGGTGTTTGACGTCAAGCTACAGGGCAAGACGGTACTTACGGACTTTGATATTGTGAAAGCCGCAGGCGGCCCGAATCGGGCCGTGATCAAGCGGTTCGATGACGTCGTTGCCGCCGGGGCGGTAACGCTGGAGCTGGTCCCCAAGACCCAGCAAGTTACGGCTTCAACCGCACCGATCATCAGCGGGATCGAGGTCATCTCAGCCGCCACCCAATAATCATCGGCCCGGAGCGAGTGGGCGTCTCATGAACTCGGACTGTAAGCGCCACCGCCGGACCGGGGACGGTAGCGGCGGACGCGAGGCTTGCCGTCCGCGTGAAGAAGTGTTCCTACGATCAGGATCGGTGTAGACTATGGAATTGGATGGGGCACTCGGCAATAGTTGGTGGCGTGGTGGGATCCGCGTTCACCTTGAATCGAAGAGACCCACTTCTTGTTGGGGAGACCAACGATGCGTCCGAATCGTCGCCGCTTTCTGGAGTTGACGGCCGGTGCAGGTGCCCTCTCGTTTGCCACGGGGCTTCGAGCAGCCTCGGACAACGCCCCACTCACTGAGAAGGAACTCGACAAGGCCGCCGCCGCGCCCGTCCTGAACCTGGAGGGCCTCAAGTCGCCGGTGATTATCGAGTCTATCGATCTGCTCCGCAAGGGGAGCGAATACTTCCTCCGCGTCCGATCGAAAGACGGCGCGGAGGGGATTTCGCTGAGTAACGGCCGGGCGCCGTATCTGCATCCGATCCTCAGTCAACTGGTGATTCCCTACTTCATCGGCAAGGATGCCCGCCATCTCCAGCGGCACCTGTTCGGCGTGTACCGCTACCGCAGCAATTACAAGCTCCAGGGCCTGGCGCTCTGGTGTCCCGTGGCCTGGGTGGAATTCGCCGTGCTCGACATGCTGGGAAGAATCACCGGCCAATCCTATGGCGAGCTGTTTGGCGGGGTGATTCGCCGGGAGGTCCCCTTCTACATCGCCAGCGGCCGGCGCGACTCCACCCCCGAGGAGGAAGCAGAATACCTGCTCCGCCTGGTCGAAGAGACCGGGGCCAAGGCCGTCAAGTTTCGCGTCGGCGGCCGGATGAGCCGCAATGCCGACGCCATGCCCGGACGCACCGAAAAGCTGATCCCCCTGGCCCGCAAGACGCTGGGGGAGAAGATCGCCATCCACGCCGATTCCAACAGCTCCTACGACCCGCCCCGGGCCATCGAAGTCGGACGGATGCTGGAGGATATCGGGGCGATCTACTTCGAGGAGCCCTGCCCGTTCGATCACCTGGAAGACACCAAGCGGGTGGCCGACGCCCTCAGGATCCCGGTGGCCGGCGGCGAGCAGGAATACAGCCAGCGGCGATTCCGCTGGATGATCTTCAATCGGGGAGTGGATATCGTGCAGCCCGACCTGCACTATTACGGTGGCCTGATCCGCTCCACCCGCGTGGCCCGCATGGCACACCTGGCGGGGATGCCCACCACGGTCCACATCTCCGGCGGTTTCGGATTCGTCTACATGCTGCATTTCGCCTCGTACACGCCGGAGATCGGCGCGTACCAGGAGTACAAGAAGGCAATCGAGAGGTACCGCGACTGGTTCGACCCGCCCTTGAAGTCCAAGAACGGCGCCCTGATCGTCCCCACCGGCCCCGGCGTGGGGATCGCCGATATCCGGGCCGTCCTAAAAGGCGCACAGCGAGTGGCATGAGCCGACGTGCATTCTCGTTCCCCACCTCCGGCCTACCGTTCTCGTTCCCAAGCTCCGGCTTGGGAACGCATTTCCTCGAAGCTCCGCTTCGAGTGATGCTCGCCACGGGCCAAGCAGAGCTTGGCGGACGCCGCGTTACCAAGCTGGAGGTTGGCAACGAGCCAAGCTGAGCGGCGCGGCTTGTCTGCGTGTGCTAGAGCTTCTTGCTCGGTGCTCATTCGGGCACAACCTTCATCGAGTCTTCGTAGAGCGTGTCGGGGCAGATATCCTGCTCGTGGGGCCATACGACGGTGCCGCCCTCGGCGCGAGCCCGCCTGAAGTAGCTGATATCCTTAAGCTCCGTGAACACTCCGAAGGACAGCAGGTGCGTGCAGTCGAAGATCCCGACTTCGCCGCCGGTGAATGTGATCTCCAGTTTGCAATCGTCCTTGGGGACGACGGCCTTGACTCGGGGATTCATGGTCACCTCAAGGGCTCAATCCTAAACGGTTGCTGTCCGCTTACGGCCAGTTCCCAATCGGCCATCAGCTCGTCTCCGTGTATTTCCACCCACGCCACGAGCATTCTCATTTTACCCGACGGAAGCGATCCTTCCAATACATCGCCCTCGGGAATCGCAATCACTGGCTCGTCACTCTGGTACTTCGCGCGGATATGCGGACGATGATGGCACCTGTCGTCCTGGAAGTAAAGTGAGACGATGATTCCGTAGAAGAGAGATTAGCTGTTGGCTGACAAGCAGTTACAGCCCTCCCCTTGACGGGAGGGTGTAAATATGTTACTATCGCGTCGTGCCTGACTCCTCATAGCGCACCGCCCTGGCAGACTACGTCAACTTGAGCGCCCGGTCAGGCGGCCCGCGTCGTCGGCGATCTGTTTGACGAAGCTAAGAGCATCGTTCACAGCCTTCCCGTTCGGGAATGCCGCCGCGATGTCCGGTGCCAGGCGCACGATGTTGGTTCCCGCCGCGTAGCGCCGAGCGTATTTGCCGCGCTCGGCATTCTCAAACGCCGATTCATCGTACTTGGGTCGGAGCTCGTCGCCGAAAGAGGATGCAACTAGCCATGACTGCTGATCCCAGATGCTCGGAAAATGCTGCCGGTGTTTGGCAATCCGCTGCAAGAGAAAAAGGGGGAAAAACCGGAGTGCTCCGCTCTCCGCCCTCGTCTTGCCCGGGTGGACGGTCCCGGTATAATGCAGCAGACGGTGGCCGGCGCCAGGCGCCGGGTCGACTCGATACGATCAACAAAGGAGGAGGATCGATGAAGAAACTCGTCAAGCTGCTCTTGGTGCCGATCCTGGTCGTGGTCGGACTGGCGCTGATTGCCCCGCAGGCCGCCCAGGCCGCCAGGTGGCGCCGCGCCGCGCGGTACCACGGTTACGGTTACGGCCCCTACTATCGTGTGGCCCCGCCGGTAGTGCGTGCCCCCGGTGTTGGGGTGATCGCCCCGGGTGTCCGCGTCGGCGTCGGTCCGGGCGTCCACGTCCTTGCCCCAGGCGTCGGTGTCCACGTCGGTCCGGGCGTCGGTGTCTACGCCCCGGGCGTTGGTGTCCACGTCGGTCCGTGGTATCGTCCCTACTACGGCGGGTATGGATACTACCGCGGGTACGGATACTACGGCGGGCCCGGCTACTACGGCTGGTGATAGACCGGCCGCAGGCCGAATCCCTGCCGGCTTCCGACGGCGGGCGGGTGGCACTTGGCGTCTCGCCAGTGCACGGGCTCGTCCAAAGACGCCTTGCCGCCGGAATCCGTGCCGGTCCCGAAGCCGGTATGAGGGCAGCAGGTCGTTCTTGGGCGGACGTTCTCTGAGCTACTCTGAACCACCCCGAATCCTCACACGGTGGTCCTCAACGATCCAGAGGTGGCCCGCTATCGGCTGGCTGCCGAATAGCGCCACGGCGCGCCGCAAGACCTCTATCACATGGGCTTTGTCCTGACGGATGACGGAGAGGGCCATGATTCCGGGATACTCTGAAGGAGGGTACGCCCGAATATCGGAGAAATCGCGGCCCAGCGTGACCAGAATTCGCTCTTCCTCTTGGCAAACATCCGCAATCAGCGGGTCGGCCTTCCCTCGCAGGCCCTCGTCCCAAACCGTTGTCACATCATGCCCGGCCTGGCGGAGAACGTCTGCACACTCCGTCGGTAGATTCTCGTCGATCTTGAATTTCAACCGGCCGTCTCCTCAGGCATAGCCACGACCTGCTCCTTGCTCAGCTCCGCAGCATACGCGATGGCGGCCTGGATGTCCTCACGGCACAATGAAGGATAGCTGGCCAGGATCTCGTCGTGGCTTACGTCCTCGGCCAGATTGTCCAAGATTACAGAGACCATGACCCTAGTCCCCGCAATGCAGGCCTTGCCGTGACAGACGTTTGGATCGACGGAAACTCGACTGCGCCAATTCATTTCAGTCTTCCTGACGGATTGTGGATGCTCAGAAACGACACGCCCATTATAGGCTCGACGCCTACGCAGGTTAAGTGCAACATCGGCCCCAATTCCGCCATCCGAGCACGATTTAGCAAACACGCCCGTTCACGGGCGTTTTCGGCCCAAAGGCGGCACTGGGCCCGGCTTTTACGCTGGGCACGGTGGCGTCCGAACAAAATGTACCGCCGCCCGGTTACTCTTCCAGGTATTTCAGCAAGTGGGGGGACACACGGGAGCGAACCGAGTTCGTCAAATTGCCGGAAGCATCGAACCACGGGCATCTTACCCGTCCAGCTGTTTGGAACATTTGGTCGAGAAGCTCTCGCAGTGGCACCTTGAGCTTGCCCGAGAACTGGGCGAAATCAAACTCTGGCACGGTATGAATGTGTTCTCCGGCGTCAATCGGCGCTGGTCGCATGATACGTATATGTTCTGCAATCTCTCCGATGTCTAGGAGATGAAAGGGTGAACCCACCCGCAATCGGTATTCCACCCGCACCGGCCCCCAATAGGCCGCTTTCTCTAAGATCCACCGGGCCGTAAGTAGTGCGGCGATCATCGTCTGAAGACACCCATGCGGATACATGTAGCGGAACTGCCCATCAGTGCTGTTGGGTATGTCCAGCTTGCCGGCGAAATGGACGAGGCCATTACGACGGATCGATACGTAGAGCTTGCATTCACCTAATTGCCCCTCAGTGGGTGCATACCCACGGTACCCATCTCCGGTAACGGTAATCCTATGTGCCATGGAACGCCAATCATTCTGGTGCAGCACCTCGTTGGCAAGACAGTCCGAAAGCGACGCACCGAACTGACGGGGATCAACAAGTTGTCGGTGCCCGTACCAGGGCACCACAATGGCCGATTCTTCAAGGTGTTGCACCCTTTCGCATTCGGACCTCATCATGTCTTCGATTGACGCTTCGAGAGCCAGTCGGCTCGCAGCGATGCGAGCATACGCTTCCCGGATTTCCGGTTCGGTCATCAAGATCGTACGCTGCTCTCCGCGTCTATAGAACCTGTTTTCCTTGAATCCGGTGACCATGTACAAGTCGCCGCTATAGGCTGGATAGAGTTCGACCACCAACACAAAGCCATTGGCGACGCCAACTTCCCAGGTGCGGAAGCGGGGCCGCGGAAAGATCGTGGACAGTAATACATCCTCCAGCCGGGGCTTCAGCGTGGCGTCAGTGAGTGGGCACACCGACCCCGCGACCGTCGATCCATCAGGAATTTGCCTTTCATCGACTCCGTATAGAATTCGGCCCCCGGCCGTATTCGCCATTGCGGAAACGTCCTTTGCTGCCTCCGCCTTCTGCATCTTGTCCCCGAGGTTCAGCTCGCGCTTGAACTCGAGGCGGATGGATTCGGGAGTGTCCTCCTTCTCAAGCCCCATCAAATCAGGTTCGAGAAGCTCCTCGAGGTTCTTCCTGAAAAAACTCATGGCTTGTGAATCGTTGTCAAGGAGGTAAATGCTCCGTAATGCCAGCTAGCCTGGATTCCCACGGAACCGTTTCCGCCTAACGAAGACTCGCCAGATCTG
>CAZUAM010000163.1:0-12088 GCA_964618095.1 uncultured Planctomycetaceae bacterium
TAGATACCCTTGGAGGCTCAAGAATTCCCGAATTCTTGAATAATCCGGGCTAGTACCTCCGGGAGATTCAGGGTTCGGCATTCGCTCGCACGCGCAAACCCGCCCGCCGCGCGCCGAAAGGACCGGTTTGCCGCAGATCTCGCGCTGGGCAAGCCCAGCGGCTAAATGGCGTGTCGAGTGCAGAGTGCCATGGGGCGGTTGGATCATGAGCTGTGTGGCTGTGGCGAGTTGCAGTGGCAATCCAAACGCCGGTGAATAACCCGCGCTAGAACCTGTCCCGGACCTGGGAGGGCCAGGCTCCTGCCGAGCCGAAAACGCTGTCTGCTGACCGCACGTTGCCTCCCCGGCGACCGCACGACCGGCATAGTCTTTACAACCGGCAGAATCGGCACGCACAACTGGGACTCCCAGGTTGCAGAAGGCCAACACGCACCTGCGGCCACCCGTCGGGCGTAAGACTCCTGTACACAAACGGTTACGACCGATGCTCCCAAGCCTCCGGCAGGCTATGTTGCCAAAATGCAACCGTCCGGTTTGCCTCCTGGCCAAGTTCCGGCAATGTTTTCAAGCACGCAGGTTGGCCGAAGATAACTACGGCCCCCGCGGTAACCAGCCCGCGAGCCAGTGAAAAACGTACCCCCTTGGCCATCCGCTGTCGTGCGTGGGGTCAATCCGGGGCAAACGATCTGAAAGGAGTGCTCCCATGCGATGGATTTGTTGGGCTTCCGTCCCGCTGGCCCTTCTCGCCCTGACGGCTCCGGCGGCTGGCTCCGAGTCAAACTGCGGTTGGGGAGGGACCTGCGCCAGTTGCGACCAGGGCTACATGTACGGCGCGCCGGCCTGCGCAGCCCCGTTTTATGGCTGGCAGCCCGGCTGCTGCGAGGCGCCGCCTTCGCCCTGCGACAACGCCTGGGCCGGCTATTGCCAGGAGAAGGCCCGGTGGAGGGCCTTCTGCCACCGGTTGGGCACTGGGGCAACGGCCTCCTGTAGGCCGACGCCTGCGAGCTGCCAACCGACGCCGGCTGCCCTTGAGCCGCCTGGTCAGGCCGTGCCGACGGCTCCTGTGCAGCCTGCCGGCGAGCCTCCCGGCCCGATAGCTCCCGGCTGGCCCGGCCAGCCTCCCGTTCCGGGACTTCCTGGTGAGCCTGCCGAAGCTCCCCTGCCGCCTCGGCCTGCCGACCTCGAAGAGCCGGTTGCCTTGCCGCCGGTGCCGGAGCCGCTGCCGGACGAATCCACGCGGACGTGGGACCGTTTCTGGCTGCCCCCTGGGAATGCTCGGAGCCAGTCAGCCGGCTGGCCTCGTCTGAGATAGCCCCGGTCGCGGTAGGAGCGAACTTCATTAAGTCGAGTGCGCCGGTCAGATTCGCCCACGAATCTGCCTCCGTCGGGACCCCTGCGGATCTCCTTCGCCCCCCGGCCGTCTGGCGCCTCCGCTACCACCGGAATCCCGCCTTTTTGGCGAGATATCGGAACAAATGGCAGAATCCGCTCCAGGACTCCAGCCGGTTGCGCCGATCTATTCTTCATAGACCTGCCGGGAGGGCGGGACACGAATTGTCCCGTTTCAGGATAAAGATCATGGTATGGCGATGGACCGACTTACCATGATCTTTTTTTGCGCGCAGAGCATGCCGTCCTGCCTCGACCAGGCACCCGCCCACACAGCAACGGCGCTGCACCACGTCCCGCCGGCGCAAAAAAAGAGGCGGCAGCGCGCAACTGCCGCCCCGCCGGGCTTCTCGGTCAAGGACCACTCGCCGACTTGAGCTGCTCCAACAGGCGTTGGGCTTCCGGCCGCATCGGGAAGGGGCGCTCGCTCTTAACCGCGAGTTGCAGCAGTTGTTTGGCTCGCTCCGGACGACGACGGTCGCCTAGACTACGGTCGCTGCCAACCCGCGCGGCATAGTAAAGCGTATCTTCGCTGACTCTCGTCGAGCGGGCCAACAACTGCTGGAAGACCTTATTAGCCTCATCCACACGGTTGTTCTTAAAGAGTACCCAGCCGTAGGTGGAGGCGGCTTCGGCCGCGTAGGCTCCCTGCGAGAATTGCCGCACGTTGCCGTCGGCCAACTCCAGGGCCCGACGCTGCTTCGCCTCCGTCTGCTCGCAGAGCGCCAAGGCCAGGTTGTTTTTGGCCGGAAAATTGCCCGGCGAATCCCAAGACGCCGACTGGAAGTACCGCTCGGCCTGTTCGTACTCTTTTTGGAACATTGCCACCACTCCCCGCAGTATCTTGGCATCCAGCGATTTTTCATCTATCTGGATCGCCGTGGCGGCGTGTTGCTTGGCCTTGTCGAGCTGCCCGGCTTCCAGCAGTGACGTCTGTACGCACCATTGTGCGGCCTCTAAGCGGGTCCGCAGGTCCTTTGCCCCCACCTTTGGCGATAACGCGTAGGTCATGTACTCCTTGGCCTTTCTGAAATCGCCTTCCTGCTGGTAGAACTTGGCCATCTGGGCGTAGGGATTGAGCACATTGGGATCGACCTCCTTCGCGTCCTTGAGCTTCTGCAGAGCTGCTTTGACTTTCTCTGTGGTCTTCTGTTTGAACAGGGCCCGGGCCAGCCGTTGCAGGGCCACGGCGCTCTTGGCGTCCAACTTCAGCCAGGACTCGAGATGCCCTTGGGCGATGATCCACTCCTGTTCCGCCCGGGCTTTGTCGTCGCCGGCCATGGTGGCGCGGGATTCGGCCACCGCCGCCAGGCCGGCATAGATCTGTGGTTCGAGAGTCTTCTTTCGGCTGGGACTCTTGCTGAACGACTTCATCATCGCCTGCCCCTTGTCGAAGAGCAAACCCGCCGCCGTCACCCGGCCCCCCTGGAGCTCAATGTTGGCAAGAACGATATAGGCCTGTGGATCGTCGGGATCCGCGACAATCGCCCTTTCCAACGAGCCCAGCGTCGCGGCCCCCTGGTTTGCCTGGGCGTACCACAGGGCCATGATCACCTGGGCGGGGGGCAGCCGGTCGGGATGCTTCTTGACGGCACCCTCCAATAGCTCCAGCGCCCCGGCAAGGTCCCGGTTGCGGAACCGGGTCTTGGCGTCGGCGACCTCCTGAATCTTCTCGTCGGCCTCCGGCAAAGGTGTGCCCAACGGGCCCATCGAAGCCGGCTGCGCCCACGCCTGCGCGGCTGCCAGCACGGCACAGACGCCAAGAATTCCAAGTGCGATTTTCAGCCCAGTAAACGGGAGTCTCATGATCCTGTTTCCCCTGCTATGGTGTAAGTGGTCCGACCCCTTGCCCTCGTCGGAATTATAGCCCGCGTCGCCCTCAAATCCAGGATACGTCGAAAACCGTTAGCTCGCAACCATCCCTCATCAAAAGGCAATCGCCCGCTGAAAACCGTGCAAACCAAACGATTAAGTGGACTATACCGGTCGGGGTAAAGCGGCAGGACACGGGGGAATTCATCGCGGAGGCAAGCCGGAGGAGGCCCCGGTCGTGCCCCCTCCAGCCAATCGGACCTGCCGCTGCCGGGCGATTATCGACGGGAAAAGGCACCGCATTTTCGCCGCACATTCTTTCCCCCACTGCTTCCATCTGGCAGAGCCCGCTGCTATCATAGCGGCGCCGACAACACCGCCTGAGTGTGGGAGGGCCCCGGAACCCAAAATGGTCAACTCGCCAACGTTCCGCCAGCGCACGTCCCTTCCCGTGGAGGGCAAAGTCAAAGGTTGTTCTCGGACTGCTCCGAAGTACCATTTCTGACCCGAACGGAGGACTCTATCATGCGATTGGTGTCTGCAAGAATCGTCCTGTGCACCACGTTGGCCTCGCTGGCGATCGTTCTGGCGTGCCTGGACCGTCCCACCACCGGCCAGGACAAAGAGGCTGCCGCCAAGCCGGCTGCGGCCAAAAAGGCCGAGAAATTCCGCGGCCGACTGCCCAACTTCTACCGGCAGGTCGTCAATCAGAAGCAGCGACAGACGATCTACAAGATTCAGGCGGAATACGCCCCGAAAATTGCGGACCTGAAGGCCCAATTGGACGCGCTGACCAAGGAGCGTGATCAGAGGGTCGCCGCAGTGCTCACGCCGGAACAACGCAAGAGAGTCGAGGATTTCAAGGCAGCGGCCAAGGCCAAACGAGAGCAGAAGAAAAAGAGACCGGCGAAATAGAAACCGGCAGCCAGGACCCTCAAGTGACCGCCAACTCCCCACACGGCGCTTGACGACCTGGCGGCCCCCGCGAAACCCGCCTCTTCCGATTACCGGAGTGGGCGTCGCGGCCGGCATGGCCGGCCGCCCTCAAGTCAGCCCGCCCCCAGACGACAGCACCAGCCCGGCTGCCGGCCGGCTTCCCTGTTGCCGAACTCCATCGTCGGGGGGCGGCCTAGCGGACCTTGCGGAGCGAGACGATCCGGCTGCGGCCTTCCTCCTCAATCCAGATCTTATCTTCGCGAGCAAGCCATCCGAGGGCCTGCATCACCGTGTCACGCGGCTCGCCGACCGCCTTGACCAACCTGGCCATGCTCAATGGCCCGTTCTCAACCAGTATCTTCCATACCGTCCCGGCCGTGTCGCCGATATGGGCGACACACGAAATGGGGCCTGCCGTTGCCATCGGGTTACCTCCTACTGGACATTTGACCATAGCCTTCCGACAAAAACTCAACCTCCGCGAAGTATAACCAATAGCAGGCTTACATCAAGGGGACGGCAAGGAGAATGATGAATGATGAAGGATGAATGATGAATCAGAAACGATAAGCCACGAAGTATTCGCAAAAAAGGTAGTAGGCGCAGTATACGTCAAGTCTACCTGCAGGACGACGTGCACACTATCCATCCGTCGCCATTTATCCTTCAGCATTCAGCATTCAGCATTAGAAAAGGGCCCGGATGGCTGTGCGGGCAGCCAACCGGGCCCTCAGACCGTGAAAAACTGGCTCTTCCCCGGGGGCGGGTATTCCCGATCGCAAGCGAAACGACGTTACCTTAGATTCACGGTCCCCAGCGGACAATCTGAGCAAGGTGGTCCCGGGCCTGCGGGAAGGCCCGGGACCGGTCGGGTCGGGTGTATTTCGTGATCGTCCGTCCTTTCAGCAGTTGACGTGCCAAACGCCGTTCGCTGAAGACCGCTGCCGGGCAGAAAAAACCTAACTCCCTGAGGGACAATCGCTTACAAACGAACTCCGCCGATCCCCCATGGCCGCCCAAGGCAACACACGCTTGTAAGGCTTACAAAACCGGCCAACCCGCTTGGCATATTTGACCGTGCCCGCACCGAACCGCGGCGGTTTAACCTCAATACCGTTCCATTAAGGGCGAACCTGGCGTCAACACAGTGGCACCGGCGTCTCGCCGGTGTGACGGAACTCATGGCAGCGCTTTCACTGATGTCTCACCGGCGAGACGCCGGTGCCACTTGATCCTCCTTGATATTACACTCAGTCGAACGGTATTGGGTCTAACCCGGTGCCGGCCCGGGTCGGGAAGAATCCGGCCACTCGCTAACGGTCAAATCGGCCCGGATGAACCACTAGCCCCGATCGTTGTGCTCCTCCAGTCCGCCCAACAGGCTGGCCGTTATGGCCTGAAACACCAACTCAATCCGGTCGAATTCCCGGTCTTCGGCCTGGCAGAAGACGGTATAGGTGGTTCGCTGAGTTCGCAGGCAGCGGATTTGGGCCGTATTGGTCAGGTCCAGGTAGTAGAAATTCAGGTCGTACCCAATCAGTTCACGGCCGGCCAACGCCTGGCGGGTCTCTTGGGCCTCCAGCCCCTCGTATTCCTGCTTCATCGCCTCGACGGCCGCCTTGGCCAGCCGGGCCGGATCGGCGGAACGCGGATGGGCAGCCACCGACCAGAACGCCCCCCCCGGACTGTAGACGGTTACCGACCTGCGGCCCACCAACGCGTCTTCTTCGTCCAGGGTCCAGTTGTCGGGATACTGAAACGAGATTCCCAGCTTTTCGAATTTCAGGGGCACGGGGACCGTCCGGCGGGAGTGGATCGAACCGGCGTCATCGTAACAGACGTAGGGAAGGGGGGGAACCGGTCTGATCTGGCCAAATCGGGGTGGTGGCGACGGGGCTGTTTTGCTACCGTGCCGCCGTTGAAGAGCCTGGAGTCCGGACAATGCGGTATTTCGGCCCGCCCTTGACCGTTGGCCTGTTGCTGGTATTGCTGCCGTCGGGCTGCCGGTTGCCGGGCCGTGAGGGGCCGGTCTCGCGGTCCCTGGCCACCTGCCGGCAGCTCTCCCAGCAGGGGGTTGCCGCCCTGGAACGGGGCCGGCCCCAGCAGGCCGAGGCCCTCTTGGCCAAGGCCGTCCATGCCTGCCCGATCGACCCCGAGGCCAGACGCCACTACGCCGAGGCACTTTGGCGCGGCGGTGCCCGCCAGGAGGCGGTCGCACAGTTGGATCAGGCCTCCCAATTGGCCAGCGAGGACGCCACGCTGCGGGTCCGCCTGGCCGAAATGCACCTGGCGGCCGGACACTTGGAACACGCCCGACAAAAGGCCCAGCAGGCGCTGGACCTGAATCCCAAGCTGCCGGCCGCCTGGGCGATCCGGGGGCGGGTGATGCAGGCTTCCGGTCAGCCCCAGGAGGCACTGGCCGATTTCCACCGCGCCCTGGGCTACGCCCCGGCGGACCAGCAGATCCTCCTCGAAGTCGCCGAGCTGTATCGCCAGTTGAACCGGCCGCAACGGGCCTTGGCCACCTTGCACAGTCTGGCCGATACCTATTCGCCGGGCGAGGAACCGCAGCAGGTGCTCCGTCTGATGGGATTGTCCTACACGGCGTTGGGCCGCTACGAGGACGCCCTCGAGAGTCTCTCGGCCGCTGCGGTTCGAGAGGACCCCACCCCGGAGATCTTCTACCGCTTGGCCGAGGCCGAGCTGCTGGCCGGGCATCCGGCGGAGGCCGAGGCCGCGGCCCGGCACGCCCTCGCCCTGCACCCTCATCACCAGCCCAGCCGCCAACTGCTCGACCGCCTCCAACTCGCCCGGCAACCCCAAGCCCCGCCCCGCCGCTGAGTGAGCTATACTCGCCACGGAGGTAGCCGGGGGAGTTGCCGGCCGATCCGCCCTCTGCGGCCAATTGCTCCAAACCGCGATCAGCGATGAAAACGCCTCGATCAAACGCGGATCGTTGGCCAATCCGGCCCGCGGAACTCTTGCTGGCCCTCAACGCGGCCGGGCTGGTGCTGGTGGCCCTCTGGTTCCGCTGCCGGTCGCTGGGAAACATCCCCGGGCTAAACGGAGACGAGGCGTGGTACGGGGTCAAGGCGCTGCAACTCTTGCGGGCGCAAGAGCTGTGCCTGCTGACGCCGACCGGCAACCCCATAAACCCCTTCTTCTTCGGACCGCTGGTGCTGTTGCACGCCTGTTTCGGCCCGTCTATTGTCCTGCTCCGCTCGCTGGCGCTGGCCAGCGGGGTGGCGGCGTTGGCCGTCAACTGGCCACTCTGCCGCTGGGTCTTCGACCGCCGCACGGCGACCATTTCCACGGTCCTCTTGGCCCTGCTTCCAATCAACATCGCCTATAGCCGCTTTGCCTGGGACGCCAGCCAGTCGCTGGCGGTCACGCTGCCGGTCTTGTACCTTTCCCTGGCCGCGGTGCGGCTACACCAACCACAAGGCCGATTCGTGCTGGCTGCGTTGCTGGCGCTAGTCGCCGCCGTGCTGGTCCATCCCGCCAACATCTTCGCCGCCGCCGCCATCGCAGCGGCACTGACCGCCCGCCGACGATGGCAGGACCTCAAGCCAATCGGGCCAACCGGCGCGATCGGCCGCCGGAGGGTAGCCGGACTGGTCCTGGCCACGATCCTGCTGTTGGCCCTGGCCGTCCACTGGCTGGGCACGTCGGAGCCGTCACGCTTCCTCGGTCGGATGGGCGACGTCCGGGAGCCGGCCCGGACCCCGGCAACCTCCTCGTTCGCGGTGCTCTACCCGCGGCTGTTCACCGGCGGGACCGTCTACCGGTACATCTCGGGCTCCCGTTCGTGGTTTGAGTGGCCCTGCGGGGACGGCAGGGACGGATGGGGGATTGACGTGGCCCTCTTCTGGCTTCTTTTGGGCGCGGCGGCCTGCCTGCTCTGGCGGTCGTCGAAGGCCGACGGCCGGATGGAGGATCGCGTCTTGATTTCGACCTGGGCCCTGGGACTGGTGGCCTTCTTGTTCCTGGCCGGCCCCCGCGCCATGGCGCCCGGCCAGGAGCGCTGGGCGATCTGCCTGGTCGGCCCGGCGGTGGTCCTGGCGGCACGCGGCCTGGGGCTGTGTCTCGAGGCCCGGGCGCGGAAGTGGCGGTTCGGCCTGGCGGCGGCTTCGCTTCTCGGTTGGCTGGTGCTGGCCGACTATCAGGTGCACTACTTCGACTTTATCCACCGCACGGGAGGCCGCGCGCACGAGACGTTTCGCACGGCCGCCGCCGAACCCAAACAGGCCGCCCTGCGTACTATCCTTCAGCACCGCGGCCCCGGGGCCACCTGGATCGTGGCCTCCCGGTGGTGGAACTACTGGCCGCTGCGCTACTTGGGGATGGCCGAAGAGGATTTCCGCGTGGTCAGCCCCCACCAGGCCGAGCTCTCGGCGGAGTTCGAACCGGCACGAAGACAAGGACGCGTATGGTACGTCGAGTTTTCCGGCAGCAAGTCACTCCGCCAGGTCCGAGCCGCCCTGGCCGGCCGCAAAGTGCGCCAATGGCAGTTCGCGGACTACAGCGGGCGGCCCGTCCTGTGCGTGCTGCACCCCGTTGTCGATGCCCGGTAGCCTCGTCGGCTGGCCGACCCGCATTGACCGGTGGCCGGGCCGGGACCGTCACAAGCGATCCGATCGCTTCGTTTGGTCTATCCCGCCCAATCGGTTTGACTAAGGTGGGACAACGTACTACGGTTTTGTGTGCCGCCCGGTCAGGGCACGCTGGAAAGGTCGCCCGCCCGATTGCGTGCTAGAGTTGAGATGAGACGCGCCGCTCCGGGCGGGTCGTACCGCTAGAGACGGGAGACAACAGAACATGTCGCAGGGACTGGAAACCCCCACGGGCTCGTTTGTCGATCGCCGCAATTCCCATGCCGCGGAGCGATCGCCCGTTTGCGAACGCCGCCAGTTCGCCAACACGCACGAGGGCCTTACCCCGGAAGCCCGGGAATTGGCCTACGCCATCGACGAGTACAAGCTGCATCATCGGCGGCGGTTCATCACCTACGAAGAGATGCTGGCGGTGTTCAAGTCGTTGGGCTACCACAAGTAGGCCCGGGCTCAACTCCCGCCGCGGAACAGCGGCTCGCGAAGCCGGTCGGCGGTGACGATGCCCAGGGTCTCGCCGTCGGCGTTGACCACCCGCGCCAGCTCCTCCTTGGCCCCCTGCATTCGCATCAGCGCCGCCACCTGCGAAGTCTCCTCACCAATCTCCAAAAGCCGCCGCAGAGGACCCACCTCGTCCGACTCGCTCAGCCCCAGGTCGATCACCCGAAAGTATCCGGCCAGCTTCGCCGACGGGTCCGGCGACTCCACCGGCACCACCGAGATTCGGTAGCGTCGGGCCAGACGCAGCACCTCTTCCTTGTCCATGTCAAAGCGCGCCCGGGGCAGTTGCTCCAGCGGGGTGGTGAACCGCGCCACCGGCTGTTGGGCCACGGCAAAGATCCCCTGGGCCAATCCCCGCTGGGCCGGATGCAGAATCCCCGCCTCGTGGCCCTCTTCCAGCACCCACCGCAATTCCCGCCGGGCCAGCGTCAAGCGGATCTGCTCGGGCGACTCACCCACAAAACGCCCCAGCAGCTTGTTCAGCCCCCACAGCAGCCCGCTCACGGGAAGGAACAGCCCCACAAATACCAGCAACAACGGTCCCCCCCGCCGCAGCAGCCGGTTGGGCGCCTCGAGAAAAAGGTTCTTCGGCAACAGTTCGCCGTAGACAAACAGCAGCGGTGCCAGCGCCAGCGGGGCAATCAACTCCACGGCGTACTCCCGGCCCACACTTACCGTTCCCGCCCCCATCACCCGACGCGTACCCATCACGATGGCCAGCGCCGTCAGGTAGTTGGCCAGGTTGTTGCCCACCAGGACGGTCGCCACAAACAGCAACGGATAGTTGGTCAGCCAGACGAGACCCCGGGCGATCCGGTCTCCGCCCAGGGCGTCCAGCACCAGGCGTACCCGGGTGGCACGGTAGAAGCCCGTCTCCGTGCCGCTGAAGAAGGCACTCAGAAAGAGGCCCACCGCCGCCAGACCCAGCGCAACGGCAATCTTCATCAGCGTGCCTCCTCCTGCTCCTCGGCCAGGGTCAGTTCCACCAGCAGTTGTCCCCGCTCCGGCACCTCCAGGACCTCCAACCGGAAGGGCCCCCAGCGGCACTGGTCGCGCGCCTGCGGAAGCCGCTCCAGCATCTCCTGCACCACACCGGCCACGGTCACGCTCTTGCTCGCGGGCCGCTGCACGTGGAAGTGCCGCACCAATCGCCACAAGCTGGTCATCCCCGTCACCTGCCAGGTGCCGGGGGCCACTTGGCGGATCGGCACCCGCTCGAGCAACCGCTGGCTTCGGCTGGGCGAGCGGCTGAAGATCGTGTCCAGCACGTCGTCAAAGGTGAGGATCCCGACGGTCTCCCCGAACTCGTTGACCACCGCGGCCACCTGCCGGTCCTCCCGCTGCATCACCTCCAGCGCCTCGGCCACGGTGGTGCACCAGGGGACGTAGACCACCGCCTCGGCGTGATATTCGAGATGTTCGCCGGGGATATTCGAGAGACTCCGCAGGGGAATCGCCGCTGCCACCTCGTCAGTCTCCGGCTCGGTCACCAGCAGGTACCCGCTCCGCGGCATCCGACCTTTGAGGTCCCCAAGCGACACCGGAGGACGGAACGAAAGGAACTGGATCCGCGGGCGCATCAACTCCTCGGCCCGGATCTCCGAAAGCAACACCAGGTTTTGCAGCACTCGTTGCTCCTGCTCCAACAGCGCGGCATCCGAGGTGGATAACTGCACCGCCCGCTCCAGGTCGCCCACCCGCAGATACGGCTCCGGCCGGAATCTCGGCCACAGAAGCCGCCGCGAAAGCAGGTTGGCCAGGCGCAAGCCGGGCAGCACCGGGGACAACAGTCGGACCATGGCGGCCAGGGGAATTGCCACCAGGGCGGCCAGGCGACCAGGCTGCAAAACGGCCAGACTCTTCGGCAGCATCTCGCTGAAAACGATGATCACCAGCAGCGACCCCACCGCAAAGCTGACCGCCTTCGTCCGGTCGTACTGTTCAAGCCTGATGCTGATGATCGAGGCGATGGTGAAGTAGGCCAGGTTCACCACCAGGTTCCAAAACAGCACGGCCGTCATCAGGCGGTCCGGCTCGGCCAGCAGTCCGGCGGCCATCCGCTGCGGACGATTGCCCGCAGCCAGCTTGCGGCGCTCCGGACGGCTCAAGTAAAACAGGGCCGCCTCGCTGGACGAAAAGAAGGCAGAAAAAAGGATCAGCACCCCCATCGCCGCCAGGGCATACTGAAAGAAAGCGGGCACCGTGGCCTCCCGGCTTCTCTAATGCTGAATGAAGAATGCAGAATGCAGAATCACAAGTCAGGTTGACGTCGCATGTCCAGCATCCATCATTTTGCATTCATCATTCATCATTCATCATTCAGCATTCAGGATTCAGCATTCAGCATTACCCCTCCACGGTCGTTCTGCCCGTGGCGACGTCGAATTCGTAGATTGCCGGAACCAACATCGCCGCGGTGGCAAAGCCGTAGGCGGCCGCCGTCACCAGGAACACCCCCAGCGTCTGACCCAGCCGGAAGTTGGTGATGGCGACGAAGGTGAGCATCGGGCAAAGGAACGAGGCGATGCCGATGGCGGGCGAAGGGTTTCGGACTCCCAGCGCCACGTAGAGCCCCACCCCACCCCCAACCGCAAAAGCGAAGAACGCCGGCAGTTGGGCCTCGAAGGAGCCGCTGAAGGCAATCATGATGCGCATGCAGGTGTACACGCCCAGAAACAGGAAAAAAACCGTGCCCAGGCTCGTGCCGATGGCCCCCTGCGAGTTGGCGTAGATCATCCCGGCGTGGATTCCCAACGTGGCCACGAAGACGTACAACACCACCAGCCCCCCCAGCAGGTAGATCAGGTTTTCCAGACTCAGCGACCCCCTGAAGCAGAGAT
>CAZUAM010000164.1:0-12056 GCA_964618095.1 uncultured Planctomycetaceae bacterium
GATCCGGCTGGACGCGTTTCCGGAGACGCTACTGCGGGGAGTGGTGGAAGACGTCAAGGAATACCCCGTCCCGACCTGGTGGGGCTCGAACGTCAAGGAATACGAGACGATCATCAAGATCGTCAATGCCACAATCGATCTCCGCCCCGGCTACACCGCCGAGGTGAAGATCCGCGTAGAAGAACTCGCAGACGTGCTCCAGGTGCCGGTCCAGGCGATCATCGAGTACGGAGAGAAGCATTACTGCGTGCTTTGGGAAGGGAAGGGCCCAAAACTGCGGGAAGTGACGATCGGCTCGACCAACGACAAGACCGTGGTGATCGAGAGCGGATTGGAGGAAGGGGAGGAAGTCGTTCTCAACGCGAGCGCGCACCGGGAAGAAGTCGGGCTGCGTGAGATTTCCCCCGAGGCCGAGGCGCAGCAAGAGCAACGCCAGCCGGACGACCGCCCGGAACAGCAGCCGGCAGAGGGTGGTCAGGGGCCGTCGGAACGCCCAAAGGGACCGCCCAACATCGGTCAAATGCTCCAGCGTCTGGACAGCAACGGCAATGGACAGCTCGACAAGAACGAACTGGACCAGTTGCCCGAGCAGTTACGATCCCGTTTGTCGGCGGCCGACAAGAACGGCGACGGGATCATCGACCGCGGCGAGCTGACCGCAGCGATGGCCCAGTTCGGCTCGGGTGGTAGCCCCGAAGGACCCCGAGCAGGTGGGCCCCCCGGGGGACCGCAATCAGGAGGTCGGCCCGGAGGCCGCAGCCCGGGGACCACTCCATGACCGTAGCTGCCCTGTTCCAAGACGTGACCAAAGAATACGTCATGGACGGGGGGACAGTTCGTGCCCTGCGGGGTGTAACTCTGCAAATTCCCCAGGGCGATTACGTGGCCATCATGGGGCCTTCCGGCTCCGGCAAGAGCACGCTGTTGAACCTGCTGGGGTGTCTGGACCGCCCCACCGCCGGCACGATCGTGCTGGGCACCGATGACGTCAGCCAACTCACCGACGACCAGCTTTCCGAAATCCGCGCCTCTCGAATCGGCTTCGTCTTCCAATCGTACAACCTCATCCCGCAACTGACCGTGCTGGAGAATATCGAAGTACCCCTGTACTACCAGAAACGGCTCAGCGGTAAAGACCGCCGGCGGAGTCGGGAACTGGCCGACATGGTCGGGCTGGGCGACCGGCTGGATCACCGCCCCACCCAGCTCTCCGGTGGACAACAGCAGCGAGTGGCGATTGCCCGAAGCCTGGTCAACGACCCCTATTTTATCCTCGCCGACGAGCCGACCGGAAACCTCGACTCGGTCACCACGGTAGAGATCCTCGACCTGCTGGGAGATCTGAACCGGCAAGGCAAGACCATCATCATGGTCACCCACGAGGGCGACGTGGGCAGGCGAGCCAAGCGAATCACCCGGCTGAAGGACGGCATGGTACAGTCCGACGAGCGGCTGAAGAAAGAGTAGGCAGGAGGCAGGGGGCAGGGGGCAGTAGGCAGTAGGCAGGACAACTAAGTGGCCATCCGGAAATGTCGCAACGGGAGCTTCCCTCTCCCGCTAGCGGGAGAGGGGCTCTTTCCGGATAGCCACTAAGAATGCAGGAATTCCTAACCCCTCACCCCTGATCCCTCATCCCTACCATGCTTTTCCTCTGGGTGCGGACCTGGCAACTGGGAATCAAGAGCCTGCTGCTGCATCCGCTCCGCTCGCTGTTGACGGTGCTGGGGATCTTTATCGGCGTGGCCAGCGTGATCTGGTTGTTGGCCATCGGCGAGGGCATTAGCGTCAAGGCCCAAGAGCAGATCGAAGGACTGGGGGCCCACAACATCATCGTGCGTTCGAAAAAGCTGCCTGAGGGAGCAACCGACGAGGCGACTTTCATTGTGCCCTACGGGCTGACCCGAGATGACTTCGCGCGGCTTACGGAGACCATCCCCACGGCCGAGCGGGCGTTGCCGATCCGGGAAATCCGGCGCCGATTCTCCTTCGGAGGTCGGAAGGTCGACGGGCGGCTGGTGGGCTGCACGCCCGAGTACGCCGAGGTTACGCGGCTGGAAGTCGATCGGGGGCACTTCATCACCGACGCCGAGTTGCACGACAAGAAGAACCACTGCGTGCTGGCGGCCGAGACGGCAAGGGAGCTGTTTCCCTTCGAGGACCCCATCGGCCGCTCGATCCACGTGGAAGAGGCCTACTACGTGGTGGTGGGGGTGATGAAGCACAAGGACCCCACGGCCGCCATCGGCGGCTCGTTCGCCGCCCAGGATTTCAGCAGCGACGTCTACATCCCCATCACCACCCTCTGGAGCCGGATCGGCGACATCATCGTCACCATCCGCAGTGGCACCCGCGAAGGCGAACAGGTCGAACTCAGCCAGGTCACCTTGCGGGTGGACGAGGTGGAGAACGTGATGGAGACGGCCGAGCTGGTCGAGGCCACGCTGGCCAAGTTCCATCCTAACGAGGATTACGGAATCTCCGTGCCCAAGGATCTCCTGGACCAGGCCCGCACCACCCGGCTGATGTTCATCATCTTCATGGGCCTGATCGCCGCGATCTCACTGCTGGTAGGCGGGATCGGGATCATGAACATCATGCTGGCCACGGTCACCGAGCGGACCCGGGAGATCGGCATCCGCCGCGCCCTAGGCGCCAAGCGCCGCGACATCATCCGGCAGTTTCTGGTGGAGACGATTGCCCTGTCGATCGTGGGGGGGATGACGGGCGTGCTGGGCGGGTTGACCTGCGGTCCGGTCTCGGGCTTGGTCCGCAGCGGCCTGGAGAAGGCCGTTCCCGACGTGATGCAGCAACTACCCGGGGTGATTCAGACCGTGGTCCCCGTGATCGTCCCCTGGTCGATCCCGCTGGCCTTCGGGATCTCGGTTACGATCGGGATCATCTTC
Source organism: uncultured Planctomycetaceae bacterium (assembly GCA_964618095.1). Classification (GTDB taxonomy): domain Bacteria; phylum Planctomycetota; class Planctomycetia; order Pirellulales; family Thermoguttaceae; genus CAZUAM01. The sequence continues at coordinate 2,904 of CAZUAM010000164.1, forward strand.
GGCATCTATCCGGCCGTGCGGGCCGCGGCTATGGACCCCATCGAAGCCCTGCGGCACGAGTAGGCAGCGCCGGGTAAACCCGGCCGCTAAACGGCTCACCCCCAATCCCCAATCCCTCATCCCTACCCCGCCAGCTTCTGAAGGCACTGCTGCATGTACTGGATGCTCTGGCGGGCCAGCCGCTCGATGCCCGGAGTGTAGTCGAAGACCTCGACCGAGACCCAGCCGCGGTAGTCGATCTGGCCGAGGGCCTCAAGAATGGGGACGAAATCGACCTGGCCGAAGCCGGGGCCCTGGCGGTTGGGGTCGTTGGCGTGGAAGTGGGCCAGGATTGCGGCGTGCCGGCGAATGATCTCGGCGATCGGCAGCGACTCGGTCGACATGGCCTTGCAGTCCAGGTGGAGCCGCACCTGTGGTGACCCGATCATCTGGGCCAACTCGACGGCCTCGGGTGTGGTGACCAGGAAGTCTCCTTCCTCGGGTCCCAAAGGTTCCAGGGCCAACGTCACGCCCGTCTCTTCCAAGACAGGTATGAACCGGCCGATCACGTCGGCCGCATGCTGCATTGCCTGGTCGCGCGTGACACCCGGCAGCAGATTGCGCTGCTGCGGCGAACCGAGCACAATGACCCGGCCGCCCAGGTCGGCACAGAGCCGGGCGAGCTGGCCGAAGTAGTCGGCCGTCTTGCGGCGAGTTTCCGCGTCGGGGCTGGTCAGGTGGAGCCCTTCGGTCTTGGCCAGCAGCCAGTGCAGCCCCACGACCTCCAGCCCGGCCGCGTCGGCCTGGCGCCGCACCTCGTCCCGCTGTGCCGGGGAAATGTCGGTGGCGTAGTCGGCGATGGTAAACGGGGCGATCTCGATGCCGGTGTAGCCACACTCGGCTGCAAAGGCAAACGCCTTATCGAACGGCCAGTCGCGAAACGTCTCGTTGCAGATGGCGAATTTCATGGGTCGCTCGGTTGTCAGGATGTTGTTGGATCGAGGGTTTGGCCGCCGACGTGCCGTTGTGCCCGCCTCAGAAATGCGGCAGGGTCTGCTGCCCTTCGGCGGCAATCTGCCTCGAACGTTGCCTGCCGGTGGTGCGCTGGCGGTCTTCGAGCCTGATGCCATTGGCGGTGTCAGGTGCGCTGATCAACGGTTCCGGGGCGCCGTCGAGCGGATCGCCGGGCTTGATCCTCGCCAGCCGCTTCCTGGCTTGCTCCGAGTACTGCTTGGATAGCTCGAATCCGAGGAAGCGCCGGCGGAGCTTCTTGGCCACGGCCAAGGTCGTTCCGCTTCCGGCAAACGGATCCAGCACCAAATCGTCCGGGTTGCTGCACGCCCGGATGATTCGGCCCAGCAGTTGCTCGGGCATCTGACAGCCGTGCCAGCCGGTGCGTTCCTTGAACGTGCCGCAGACGCGGGGGAAGTACCAGGTGTCTTCGTCGGGACGGAAGCCCTCGGGGAGATCCTGCGGCCGGAGGATCCAGGTATCGTCGGGCAGGCGACCTTTGGGGTTGGCCCGCTTGTCGCCGTAAACCAATTGCCGGGCCGAGGGCACGCGGATCGCGTCGGCGTTGAAAGTGAACGACTTCGGGTCTTTGATCATGTGGAGCAGATGGGCGTGGGAGCGGCTGAACTTCTGCGTGCAATTGACGCCGAACGTATAGTACCAGACGACCCAACTGCGGCAGCTCAGGCCGTGCTCTCGCTGCAAGATCACCTTCAGCTCGGCGGCGTACTCGTCGCCGATGGCCAGCCAGAAGGTGCCCTCCGGCTTGAGCACCCGCACTACTTCGGCCGTCCAGTCCCGGCTCCAGGCCAGGTATTTTTCGCTCTCCAGGACGTCTTCGTAGGCGTCGTACTCGTAGCCGATGTTAAACGGCGGGTCGGCGAACGCCAGATCGACCACGCCGTCATCGAGCCGCTTCAACCCGGTGATGCAGTCGCGGTTGTAGAGCGTGTTGAGACGGGCTGCCAAGGTGGGATTCCTCCGTGAGAGTCGGCCGGCGGGCAAGGCCCCGTGCTTCACTGGCAACCATCGTATCACGATTCGCCCCGGCGGCAACTGAGGCCCCCAGGGGGGTATGCGGGTGACCCCACATATTGGCCGCTGTTGAGAAGTCTCCGTTGACTCTGTACCATTCAATGGTATAATTAAATCGCTCCCGTTTACCACGAACCGTATTGCAAGGATTTGTCAAATGACAAAGGGTAACGGGAGCGGAAGGCCAAGTCCCGAAGATCTGCTGAACTTCGTTGAGACAAGGGTATTCACAAAAGGATGGAAAAACCTGGGCCTGAGTGACGACGACTTGTTTGCACTCCAAATCATGATTATGGGAGATCCGACGGGTTCTCCGCTGATTGCGGGGACCGGTGGTCTCAGGAAGCTCCGGTTCTCGCCACCGCGGTGGCGGCGAGGCAAGCGGGGCGCACTCCGAGTCTGTTATGTGTACTTCGAACAGTATGCAATCGTTTTGCTCGTGGTCGTTTACGCCAAGGGAGAAAAGGACAGCCTCTCGGCACGAGAAAAGAGAACCATCAAGCACATGATCGAAGAACAAGAGAAACAGTTGGCCAAGGGACCGATTGGCTAATGTGGCTACCAACACCCCCGACCGGGTCCACCCGATGCGGTTGCCCAAGAAGGAGTCCCGCATGAACCAGACCGTAGGAGAAAAAATCATTGAGGGGTTGCAGGAATTCACTGAGGCCCTCAAGAACAGAGAATCCGTTTCGGAACAGCTTAACTGCCGGAAAATCGTACTGGATTTGCACCCCACGGCCTACGATCCAAAGTTGGTCAAGCAGACTCGCGAGCTGTTGAATGTCAGTCAAGCTGTATTCGCCGGTTTTTTGGGCGTCTCGGCCAACACGGTTCGAGCTTGGGAACAGGGAGTTAATGCCCCAAATGACATGGCCTGCCGCTTCATGGACGAAATTCGCCACGATCCGGATCATTGGCTGGAAAGACTCAAGGAAATAGTGATTCCCAAGGCAACTACATAGCTGTTCGGGCGATCCATGACATGTGCTCTTTGGAGCGGCAGGCAAGTTGCCACCTTTAATGCAATCAAGTGGAGGATTTCATGAGTGGAATCAATCGGCGTCAGTTCACCTCAGCAACACTGGCCGCGGTGGGTGCCTCGGTGCTGGGGGAGTCCGGCTCGGCCGCAGAACGGGCCAAGGTGAAGCTGCCCACGGTCCGCTGGGGCAAGTACGAGATCACGCGGGCGCTGGTCGGGCACAATCCGATGAAAGGCACCTCGCATTTCTCGAAGGAAATGAGCGAGGAGATGCGCCAGTGGTTCGACGACGGTCACGTCCACGGCCGGCAGTTGTTGCGCCGCTGTGGGCAGTTGGGAATCAACACCTGCCAGATGGGCGGGGAGAACATGGAGGAATTGCTCCGGGCCCATTACGCCGAGGGCGGCAAATTGCAGTGGATCGCCACCTTCTATTCCAAGCCGGGTAAGGGCAAGGAGGAGCTGGCCCGGATCCTCAAGATGCGGCCAAAGCCCGTCGGTGCCCAGCATTTCGGCGCCACCAGCGACAGTCTGATGCGGGAAGGCAAGATCGACCAGGCCCTGGACACGCTGAAGATGCTCCGCGACGCCGGGCTGCTGGTGGGCCTGTGCACCCACAACCACGAGGTCATCGACTACGCCGAAAGTAAGGGCTGGGACGTCGATTTCTACCAGGGCTGCTTCTACCACTCGACCGACGGGCTGAACCGCAACGACGGCAGCGAGGTCTTCGAGGAATCGGCCCGGCGCTCGATGGTCAAGACCATCAAGCAGGTCTCCAAGCCCTGCATGGCCTTCAAGGTCCTCGGCGGCAATCGCCATTGCCGGACGCCGGCCGGCGTCGAGCGGGCGCTCCGCTTCGCCCTGGAGAGCATCAAGCCGACCGACGTGGTGATCCTGGGAATGTGGCAGAAGTACAAGGACCAGGTGGCCGAGAACGTCGGTTACGTGCGGAAGATCCTCGGTGCGGCGTAGACGCCGACGTCTGCCACCCAGCCGGTCGATCAGCCAGTTCTGGATTGGCCGACGGGTTGACCAGTGGTTGGGGGGCAACGGAGCTTGTGGGCCTTCAGCCGTGACGGCGCGAACGCCCGCCGACCCTCTCGCTACCTGCTCAGGCAGTACAGCCATTTACGGCCGCGAATGAAGATCTTTCCGTCGCTGGTGGCCGGGGAGGCGATGGTTTCGTCGTCGAGCTGGTTTTCGGTCAGCCGATCGTAGCGGGACGAGGCGGAGACCACCGTGGTCAGGCCCTGCCGGTTGAGGAAGTACACCCGGCCCTCGGCCACCATCGGCGAGGCGTAATACCCGCCCTTCAAGCGCTCTTTCCAATGCAGCCGGCCGGTGTGCACGTCCAGGCACCGGGCGATCCCCTCGTTGGACACCATGAAGAGCAGCTCGCCGGCCACCACCGGTGTGGGGCTATCGGAGGTTCCCTGATCGAAACTCCAGACGATATCGTCTCGTGACTGCTGGCCCCCTCCGCCCGGTTTGATTGCCAACAGAGCCTGGCGCATTCCCTGGGTGGCATAGATCATGTCGTCGGCGGCGACTGGGCCGGGGATCAACCGGTTGCCGACCAGCCCGGGCAGGTACCACAGTCTCTTCCCGGTGGCCGGGTCGTAGGCGTCGAGCATCTGCCCGCCCATCACGACCATCTCCAGCCGCCCGCCTGCCCGGCGGAAGATCGGCGTGGTGTAGGCGTCGCAGCTCTCGCGCGTGGCGTCGGTCATCCGCATGGTCTTCCACCGCTGTCGTCCGGTCTGCTTGTCGTGGGCGACGATGTAGCTGGGGGCAAGTTCGTCCTGGATATCGTGGCACGAATCCTGCATACAGACCGAGATCACCAGGTCCTCGTAGAGCACCGGGCTGTTGGCGTGTCCCCACCAGATTGTGTACTTGCCGTGATCGTCCTGGAGGTTGCGCTTCCAGATCTCTCGGCCGTCGAAGTCGTAGCCGGCCAGGTCGCCGTTGCCGAAGTGGACGACCACCAGCCGGCCGTCGGTGATCGGCGAGGGGCTGGCCAGGTTGTGGTCACGGCGGAATTTCTGACGCCCGCGATGACTGCCCGGCGCACCGCGCAGGCAACTGCCGGTGCCGACCTCTCGGGTCCACTCGATCCGGCCGGTCTTGAGGTTGATCTTCAGCAACAGCAGCCGCCGGTCGTTTTCGTGGGCGGTAAGGAAGATGGCGTCGTTCCAGATGGCCGGCGTGCTGTTTCCCCACTCCGGCAGCTTGCACTTCCAGACCACGCCGGACCCTTCGGCCCAGGCGACCGGCAGACCGGTTTCACGGCTGACGCCGCTGCCCTCCGGACCTCGCCATTGCGGCCAGTTTTCGGCGTGAACGGGGTGCGGGGCACTGGCAAAGAAGCCCAAGACCGGTAGACAAACGAGCAGGAACAGGCGCGATAAAACAGGGGGCATGGGATGCATCCTCGGTGTTATTGAAGACTGGTGCTCTTCGGTAAGGAGCAGCATACCGCGCCGGCGGGTCGGATGCCAGTTTCAGAAGCGGCCTGTTGACAGGTGGCTGATCCGCGGACAGAATACCGCCAGGAGGTATAGGAGCATGTCCGCTAGAAGAGCAAGTCAGACAATCCGTTTCGCTGGGTGCCCGTGCGGCGGAAAGACCCTGGATAAGCTGATTCAACCGGCCATCCTGGCGGTCCTCGCCAAGGGGCCTCTTCACGGCTACAGGATCGCCGAATGCATCGGTGAAATGCCAATGCTTAAGGGGCACAACCCCGACTTATCGGGTGTTTACCGCTTCCTGAGAGCGATGGAAGACAAGGGCCTGGTTGTCTCTGGCTGGGATTGCTCGCAGAGAGGCCCCGCCAAGAAATCATATCGACTCACCTGCACGGGCGAGCAGTGCCTGTTTCGTTGGATCCAGACGCTGGAAGAGTATCGGAAAGCGGTCACGGCATTGTTGAAAACGGCCCGAAAGGTAGTTGCCGGGGAAAGCCGTGATCGATGCGGTACCCTTTCCAAAGGGAGTATTGCGGCGATCCCTTCTCAGTAAGAGGAGACGTGCCATGCTTCGTCAATTCGCGGTCGACGGGGAAACGCTTGATTCACTGGATCTAAAAGTGCTGATTCTTACGAAGGGGGTATTCGTTGACGACGAGGTCTATCGGGCACTGGCTGCTACGCAGAGGATTTCTCCGCACCCGTTGGAATGCAGTGCCCTGTTTTTGCCAGATAATACGGTCGTTCACCTTGCCGACGTCGGCCCCACGGCACCATTCCATTTGACGCTGGATCACGGTGATAATCCTTGTCTCCTACGTGGCGGCGATTTCATTACCAACGTGTCTTTTCCACCTAAGACCGATTTCTATGAGCAACGTACGTCCAGTGGCATTCCCTTTCGTGGAATGGCAGTGCTGCAAGGGCATGACGTTCTCTCGTTTCCTTACTTGTGGCCTTGCGAATTGGCAAAGGCTCGATTGGCGTGCAAGTTCTGTCACTATGGCAACTACACCCAGCAGCAGTCGATTGAAGGAACGCACCAAGACGTCGTCTTCGCTCCCCAGGACGTAGCAGAAGTGGTCCACTACGCGGTCAACGCTGAAAAACGCGCCAAATACGTGCAGCTAACGGGCGGCTCCACGGTGAACGCGAAGGAGGAATGTGATCGAGTAGCGGAGATTATCAGCACGATCGACGACGTTGCAGGACTGGCAAGTATCGCAGGCGAGATCATCGTCTATGCAACGCCACCGTCTGACCCGCACGAAATAGACGAGCTGTTTGCCGCGGGGGCCGATAGAGTCGCCTGCGATATCGAGATATGGGACGAAGAGCTGGCACGGCAAATCTGTCCTGGGAAAGCCAAACTGACGGGTCGTCAGCGCCACTTGGATACGCTGTTGCACATTGCAGAAAGCTACGGCCCTAACAAGGCCTGTAGCGTCTTTGTCGTCGGCTTGGAGCCCGTCGAGAGCTTCTTGTCCGGTGCGGAGTACCTTGCGAGCAACGGCGTTGTCCCCGTTCCATCGATCTGGATGCCGCACGGGTTGCCGGTTGCCGGGAGGCCTACGGCTCCTGATCTGGACTACTACCGGGAGGTCAAGAAGGGGCTGGCTGAGATCTACTACAAGTACCAGTGTGAGCCGCCCGGAGATAACGGATTCAACGTGTGTCTCTGCCGGGACACGTGGAACCACCGCTCGGAGCTTGTTCAGTGTGTGTAACCACTTCTCGTATTCGGAGTTGCTCCCATGATTCGAAACCTTGTTTGTTGGACCGCCGCGCTGTTCGTTGCCGGCTCTTCTCTTTCGTTCACGTTGCCTGCGAAAGCCGAGTTGCTGGTCACCAATTTCTTCTTCAACACCGTCGACCTGTATGACGACCAGACCGGCCAGTTGATTCAATCCGGGTTCTTCGCACCGCCGGTCGGGCCTCAGGAGGTCCTGGGGCTTTCGGGCATCGCCGTGAATCCATCCAACAACCATGTGTACGTCAGCAGCCGATTCTTCGACAGGATCTACGTCTTCGACGGCTGGACGGGGCAGCCTTTGCCCTCGGCACCAGGTGGCCAGCCGGGGCTCTTCAAGCAGCTCGCCACAGGTTCGCAGCCGGCAGGACTGGCAGTGGACTCAAGCGGCAATCTGTACGTGGCCAACAACGGCGGCACCTCGGTGGACGTTTTCGACAGTTCCGCAACGCAGATCAACACGATTAGCGATGGCGGGCAGTTGCTGAACCTCCCCAGCGGCCTCACGTTCGACGATAGCGGCGATCTCTTCATTACCACTCTCAGTGGTACGAATGTCCTGCGCTACAGCGGCGGCAATCTCAGCCAGTTCGCCCCGCCTAACCAAAACGGCCTGCCTTACGTTCCGAGTGGAGTGTTGGTGGGGCCGGAGGGCGAAGTCTACGTTGCCGACGTCTTCAGCAATGGGATCTTCAAATACGCATCGGACGGCTCGGAGATCACAAGTCCCGGCGGAGCCCCGTTTATCGAAGTTGATTTGCCGAATATCCCCCCGTCCGCAACGCATCCTAATGCGCCGTCCGGGCTTGTCTTTGACGACAACGGCGACCTCCTGGTTGCCGTGCTGGGGCCGACCAACCCTTTCACCCTCCCGTCCGAGGTTCACGGAGCGCTGCTGCGCTATGGCTCGGAGGACGGCTCCCTCTTGCAAGAACTTGGACTTCGGCTCCCGCCCGCAAGCGGTTTGGCGCTGACGATTGTGCCCGAACCCGCCACCGCCATCAACTTGGGTCTGCTCGGCTCGGGGGCCGTCGCTTGGCTGGCTTTTCGTCGCCGGCGTCGGTGGCCGCCGCGGTGATCGGAACGGGACACCTTCCCCCTGGTAGGCGCGAGAGATGAGCGAAGAACCGCGTGGTCGCAGGTCGGTCGCTGAGCGTGCTGCTGCGCGGGGATTTACTCTCGTCGAGTTGCTGGTGGTGATCGCCATCATCGGATTTCTGACTGCACTGCTGTTGCCGGCCGTTCAGTCGGCGCGCGAAGCTTCTCGTAGAATGTCCTGCGCGAACAATCTCCGTCAGTTGGGCATTGCTGCGCACAACCACCACCAGGCCCAGGGACGGTTTCCGCCCGGCTCCGTAGCCAAGGAATACGCGGCCGCGCCGTCGACCCCGTGGACGTTCTATCGTTGGTCTGCCTTGGCCATGCTTTCCCCGTATCTGGAGAACACGGCCGCGTACAACGCACTCGACTTGTCCGTGCCGCTTTACAACTCGGGACTGGCCGTCACTCCGGAGAACCGCGACGGGGTGAAAATCCTCGCTCCGGTCTTTCTCTGTCCCACTGACGAGGGCGTCCGAGTCCTTCCCGATTTCGGTCCCACGAACTATGCGGTCTGCACGGGCACGGGCGTCGACGGCGGCACGCCGATCGATACCGACGGCGTCTTCTTTGTCAATTCGCAAACAAGAATCGATGACATCTCTGACGGAACGACGCACACTATCCTCATTTCGGAGAGCATCTTGGGCAGGGCGAGCATGTCGGGTCGTGACCCAGAGAAGGACTACAAGTTCCTCTTCGTCACCCCGCTTACCGAGACGGCCTGTAATCAGGCGACGATCTGGAACTACGGGTATCCACGGGGCTTCGGCTGGGTCAGCGGCGAGTACCGCTGCGGTTTGTACAACCACTACCTCACACCGAAT
>CAZUAM010000165.1:0-12023 GCA_964618095.1 uncultured Planctomycetaceae bacterium
AGAGGCACCGGTACTCCCCAGGAAAGGACCGAGGTACGCTTCAGTCGGATGAGCCCAAAATCACAATTGGCGGAGAGGCTGCCGGGTACCGTGGAAGAGATTTTGGCACTGGCACGGGCTGATCGCAGCTACGCACGGCTGATTGACTGTCTGGCCAGGAACGAGTTCACCTTTCTTTTGGACAACGACGTGGAGCTTATCGACACCCTGGTTGACCTGGTTCAGCACATGGTCGTGAGCGTGGGTTTTTGTGACTTTAGCGGGCGGCTCCAGATCGGAGTGGCACTGAAGGAAGCGTTGACCAATGCGCTTCATCGCGGCAATTTGGAGATCAACCTGGAACAAGCCAAAGCAGCTTGCGAGAAGTACTCTCCAGAGCAAGAGTTGAGCCTGGCCGAAAAGCGCCGCTCGCAATCGCCGTATCGAGAGCGCAAAATCTTCGTCGACGTGAGGCTTTCCGGAGACGAAGTGCGCTTCGTGATTCGGGATGAGGGGCCGGGATTCGACGTAACCACCATACCCGGCACAAGCTATCCGAGCGCTTTGGAACCGAAGTACGGCCGGGGCCTCTCACTGATGCGAACCTTCATGGACGAGGTGACCTACAACGACGTCGGCAACGAGGTCACCATGGTCAAGCGGCGGATCTCGGGCACTGATCCGATCAAGGGCTAGTCAGCCTTCCTCTCGTCCGGGCCGCCGGTTCCTCAAGCGCGCGGCCCTTCGAACGTCCCGGCGCACGCTAGATTCGGATGAACCGCCGCTCTCTGATGGTGCCGGAGAGTACACCCCCTGGTTGCATAAACGAACCGTAGGACGGACTTCCAAGTCCGTCTTTTTCCGGGTCACCCTTGGTCTTGCAGGCATCCGTACATTTCACCCACGGTGAACTCTACGGCAAGGGCCTCGCGTTGATATTGAACTCGTGCGTGACGGACTTAGAAGTCCGTCCTACAAGATGTTTCTGCAACGTTGGGGTTGATTTAGACATTCAGTCGAAGTCCGCCCCCGTTTGGACCCCGTGCAAGGAAGCAGGATTTGACATCGCGGATCAACTCAAAGATAATAGCCTTGTGTGTGATTTCAATCCTCGGGCTTGCGGATTCGCGGTGGGTTTCTTCCGGTCGGGCTGAGGGTTGGAGGGCGGCCAATCGCCCCGGACTTTGCGGCTTCGTGGCCCGCCGCCGTCGGCACGACACGCAGTAGTGGATATGATAGAATGACCCGTGTTCGGGATTGCCGCCGCATCCGGACTTTCCCGGTACCGAACTGAGACCGATCACGATGGCACCTTTTGACACCAGTGGTTGAGAAGATGAAGTCTCCAATCCGACTGACCTGTGCTCTGTTGACTGCTCTGCTCGGCGTTTCTCTATACGCGGCCGAGGTTTCTCTGTACGCGGCCGAGGAGAAGGACCCCTCGCTGCTGACGGTGGCGCGGATCTTCGCCTCGAGCGAGCTCGATTCGCAGCGGTTTTCGGCGCGTTGGCTCCCGGATGGCCGCGGATATCTCAGGCTGGAGGGCTCCAAGGATTCGACCGGCGGGCGAGACATCGTCTGCTACGATCCCCGCACGGGAGATCGCGAGGTCCTGGTGCCCGCCGCGCATCTCATCCCGCCGGGAGAATCGTCTCCGCTGAAGATCGACGGCTACGCCTTGTCCGAGGATCGCTCGCTGCTGTTGATTTACACGAATTCGAAGCGCGTCTGGAGACGGAACACCCGCGGCGACTATTGGGTGCTGGATCGGACCAGCCGCGAGCTGCGCAAGCTCGGCGGCGACGCCAGGCCCGCTTCGCTGATGTTCGCCAAGTTTTCGCCGACGGGCGAACACGTGGCCTACGTGCGGGAGAACGATATCTACGTCGAGGACCTGCGAGAGCGTCGGATCATCCAACTGACGACGTGCGACTCACCCAACATCATCAACGGAACGTTCGACTGGGTCTACGAGGAGGAACTCGGTCTGCGGGACGGTTTCCGCTGGAGCCCGGACGGCAAGTCGATCGCCTACTGGCAGCTCAATACGGGCGGTGTCCGCGAGTTCACGATGATCAACGATACCGATGCCCTCTATCCCCGCGTGATACGCTTCGAGTATCCCAAAGTCGGTGAGAAGAACTCGGCCTGCCGCGTGGGCGTGATCGGCGTCCACGGCGGAAAGACGCGGTGGCTGCAAATCCCGGGCGATCCGCGCAATCATTACGTGGCGCGAATGGACTGGGCGACGGGGTCGGAGGAGATCGTCCTCCAGCAGCTCAATCGGCTGCAAAACACCTGCCGCGTGATGCTCGCCAACGCCCGTACCGGCGAAGTCAAGACCATCCTCACCGAGCGCGACGACGCCTGGGTGGACGTTCACGATGAATTGAACTGGCTCTGTGACGGGAAGCGCTTCACTTGGCTGAGCGAACGCGACGGGTGGCGGCACGTGTACCTCGTCTCCCGCTCGGGCAAGAAGGTCCGGCTGGTCACGCCGGGGGACTACGACGTGATCGAGCTGCTCCACGTAGACGAAGACAAGGGGTGGCTGTACTTCCTGGCCTCGCCCGACAATCCCACGCAGAGATACCTCTACCGGATTCATCTGGACGGTACGGGTCGGGAACGAGTAACGCCCGCGGATCGGAAAGGCACCCATCGTTATCAGATCTCGCCCAACGGGCGCTGGGCAATCCACAGCCAGTCGTCGTTCGACTCGCCGCCGCTGGTCGAGCTGGTAGAATTGCCCGGACACGCAAAAACATGTACGCTTGTCGAGAACAAAGAGTTGCGCAGAAAGATTGGCAAGCTGAAGAGGCGACCCAGCGAGCTCTTCCGCGTGGACATCGACGAGGGAGTGCTGCTGGACGCCTGGTGTATCAAGCCCCCCGATTTTGATCCGAAGAAAAAGTACCCGCTGCTGGTCTACGTCTACGGGGAGCCCGCCGGACAGACGGTGCTCGACCGCTGGGGAGGAAAGGGCTACCTCTGGCACCTGATGCTTGCCCAGCGTGGCTACCTGGTGATGAGTTTCGACAATCGGGGCACGCCGGCACCGCGTGGCCGGGCCTGGCGCAAGGCCGTCTACCGTCAGATCGGCATCCTCGCCCCGGCCGATCAGGCCGCGGCAGTGAAGAAGGTCGTCGCCGAGCGAAGCTACGTGGACGCCGACCGGATCGGCGTCTGGGGCTGGAGCGGGGGCGGCTCGATGAGCCTCAGCGCCATTTTCAAGTATCCCGACCTCTACAAGACGGCCATGGCCGTGGCCCCGGTGGCCAACCAGCGGTACTACGACACCATCTACCAGGAGCGGTACATGGGACTGCCCAGCGACAACGTCGAGGGGTTTCGCAAGGGGTCGCCCATCAACTACGCCCGTCAACTCAAGGGCAATCTGCTCGTGGTCCACGGAACCGGCGACGACAACTGCCACTACCAGGGCACCGAGGCCCTGATCAACGAGCTGATCCGGCGCAACAAGCCTTTCACCATGATGGCCTATCCGAACCGCACCCACTCCATCCGCGAGGGGGCCAACACCACGCGCCACCTTCGCGAACTGCTGACGCGGTATCTCAGCGAGAACCTCCCGCCTTCCGGCCGATAGAAGACTACCGACCGAGGCAGATAACACGGCAAGACGGGCGAAGGCGAGAGATGATCTACCTGGCTTGCATCCTCGGATATCTGTTGCTGCTGGCCGCGATCGGCGTCTACAAATCGCGCCAAGTCAAGAGCCAGGATGATTTTGCGGTGGCCGGCCGGTCCCTTTCTCCCTGGATCATGGTCTGCACCATGTTGGCGGTGTGGATCGGCACCGGATCGATCGTGGGCAACGCGGAGCAGACCTACCAGGCCGGCATGGCGGCCTTGATCCTGCCTGTGGGCACCTTTTTCGGGATGATCCTGCTCTCCCTGATCGCCAGCCGGGCCCGCAATATCGAGGCCAGCACCGTTCCCGAGATCATCAGCAGACGTTTCGGCCAGGGGGCGCGGGGTCTGGCCGTGATTTCGCTGGTGATCGCCTACATGGTGATCGTCAGTTACCAGTTCAACGCCGGCGGAGCGGTGCTGGAGGTGATTACCGGCAACAAGCCGCCGGTTCCCGTGCGGGTCGGCCACGAGCTGAGCCCAGAGCAGCTCGTCAAAGGTCGGCTGGTCTTTACGCCCGAGGAGGGCTGGAAGGGATCAACCCGCGTGAGCATGTACGCAAAGTCCGGCGAAAACCGATCCGCCAATCAGCTTGACTTCGGCATTCAGGTGGTTTCCGCGGGCGAAATCGTGGCTGCCAGGAGGGAGTTGAGCGACGTACCGAATCGCACGGCCGTGAAAGAGAACAGCTTCGGCCGCCTGCGATACGACGCCGATTCGTTGACCGGTGGCCGATACGCGGTTCGATCCCTGCCGGAGCACGGATCGCTGGAGTTGGTGGAACCCATATTGACGGCCAGGAAGGCCACGCTGATTGCGGCCGTATTCATCGTGGCCTATGCGGCACTGGCAGGGCTGATGAGCCTGGCGTACATGGACGTCGTGACCGGTACGATAATCACCGTCTCGCTGTCGATCGCCCTTCCCGTGTATTTGCTCAAGGCGGGTGGCTTTAGCGGGATGGAGGCGTCGTTTGCCGCCATGGGCGACAAACCGCACCATATGCAGTTCTGGGGGGTCTACTCGACGACCGACCTGATCAACTTCTGCCTGCCGCCGTTTCTGTTGGTCCTGGGCGATGCCAACCAATATCAGCGGATCTTTGCCAGCCGAAACGCGAAGGGGGCCAGGGCGGCCGTTACCGCGATGATCTTCGCGGCCTGCGTGGTCGAGTTGCTGATCATCGCCTCTGCCTGGGTCGCCAGCAGCATGACCCCCGACCCGGAAAACGGCAAGTATATCCTGATCCATGCTGCCCGGCACTACCTGGCCCTGCCCTTGGGATGCCTGTTCATGGTCACGGTGGTCGGCATTATCATTTCCACCGCCGACTCGTTCCTCCTTGTCCCGTCGACCACCGTCGTCAACGACGTTTACCTGAACTACATCAATCCCAAAGCCGGCCAGCGAAGGACCGTGTTCCTCAGCCGTTTGTTGGTGGTGGTCTTTGGCGTGATTGCTTACCTGGTCTCTCTGGCGTTCGCGGAGTCCACGGGTTTTTTCCAAAAGGCCCTTTACGCGTACACGATCTACGGGGCTTCGATAACACCCTCGTTAGTCGCGGCGATTGTCTGGAAGAGGGCGACCAAGGCGGGAGCCATTACTTCGATACTTGCCGGCACGGCGGTGAGCCTGCTTTGGAGCGAGGCGGAGTTTATTCAAGAATCGTTGCCGCCGGCAATCTCCGACCTGAATGCGGTATTACCTGCGATCACCGTGTCTGTCGTTTGCCTGATCGTAGTCAGTCTACTTACCAATGATCGAAGGACGCCCCGTGGCGACGTGTAGGATTCTACGTTGAAACATGCGTGCATTTTGCACGCGTGTTTGGCATCGAAACGTTTTGTTTTGCGAGATTGCCGTTTAGCGGGCGGGCTTGCCCGCCGTGTAATCCCCGGGGGTTTTCAATACATTCCACGGCGGGCAAGCCCGCCCGCTAAACGGCGAACTGGAGGCGTTGCACCCACGCGCCCTAAACTGTTGCACCGCTGCGAATTGTGTTGACTATCCAATAACACTAAGCGTTGTAGTATTAGCCGCCGGTACGGCGGCGATCCCGGCGTGGCCGCCGGGCTAAACGGTTTTGGTTGCGGCCGCCAACACTTTTCAGAAACACGAATTGAAGGAACCGAATATGTCCGATTCGCATTCACGCAAGGCCGGTATCCCCAAGATCATGGCGGGTATTCCCGAAATTAACAGCGCCCTGTATTGGCGGATGCGCTTTTCGGTCGGCGATCCCGTGGCGTTGATCGAGTTGCCCCGCGATGACTCAGCAAAGGAGACGATCCTGATACTGCGTGACATCGAGATGGCCCGGGCGCGAGAAAAGGCCCGGGCCGACCGTGTGGCCTGTCCGGCAGACTACGCACCCGCGGGGGGGCTCTCCGGCGACCGCGAGACCGCCACGGCCCAAGCGGCCGCCGAGTGTCTTCGCCGCGCGGGAGTAGCGCGGGTGATCGCCGACCGGACCCTGCCGCTGATCTTTGCCGAAATCGCCCGGCAGGCCGGGATCACGGTGGAGTGTGATCTGGAGAGGGGCATCATCGAGCGCCGCTCAAAAGACCAGCAGGAAATTGCCTGGCTGCGCGAGTCACAACGTGCCACCGAGGGCGCGATGGAGATGGCCTGCCGGTTGATCGCCTTGGCCGAGGCCCGCCGCGACGGCGTGCTGGTTCGCGACCGCGAGCCGCTTAGCTCCGAGCGGGTTCGGGCCGCCATCGATCACTGGCTGCTGGACCACGGATATTCCAACCCGCCGCCCATCGTCGCCGGCGGTCCCGGCGGCGCCGACTGCCACAACGTCGGACACGGGGAACTGCGAACCGGCCAACCGGTGATCGTCGATATCTTCCCCCGCAACCGGGAGACTCACTACTACGGCGACTGTACCCGGACGGTCGTGCACGGCGAGATTGCCGACGAGATCGCCAAGATGCACGCCGCGGTCCGCCAGGCCAAGGCCGCCGCCATCGCCGCCGTCCGGCCGGGCGTGACCGGCGAGGACGTTCATCGGGCGACCACCGAGGCGATCACGCGTCTTGGCTACGCGGTCGGGCTTCCCGGCGACCAGGCGCCCGATTCCTACTGCGCGATCACCCACGGGACCGGTCACGGCGTGGGGCTCGACGTCCACGAGCCGCCGCTGTTGGACCTCAAGGGACCCGAGCTGGTCTTGGGCGACGCGATCACGATCGAGCCGGGGCTTTATCGAAAGGACCTCGGCGGCGTTCGTGTCGAAGACATGGTCGTGGTTACCGAGAGTGGCTGTGAGAATCTGAACAGCCTTCACGAGGGGCTCGACTGGAGGTGACTCGGCGTGGGCGCCGGGGCTACACATCGGGGAATTTCCGAAATCACGAAATCCTATTTGGGAGCTGTTGCTATGAAAACTTCGCGACTCCTCGCCACGGTGTGCCTCGGGCTTGCCGTGATGCACCTGATCAGCACCGCAAGCCGGTCCGGCGAACCGAAACGGCAGCCCGTCGAACCGGCGCCCACGGACCAATTCGAGATACGCAACATCGAGGGTTGGCAGGTCTATATCGGCAAGAAGAATCTGGAAGATCATGCTGCGGGAATGGACAGGGTGATCGATCACTTGCAGAACCAGCTCTACCAGGTGCGGCTGGCCGTCCCGGCGCCGGCGGTAGCAATCATGCAAGAGCGGGTTCCTCTCTGGGTCGAATACGATGCCAACCCGGGAACGTCGTTCCATCCCAGTTACAGGTGGCTGTTGAGCAGGGGCTATCCGTCTCCCCGGGGGCTCAAATCCTTGGTAAGCGTGACTCGTGCCAAGGGCTTCTGCAATTCCGCGCTTCATCAGCCCTGGGTGATCTGCCACGAGCTGGCCCACGGATACGATTATCGGTATCTCGGCCGGGGGCGGCACTACAGCAACGCGCGCCTCAAGGCCGCCTATCAGCACGCCAAGAAAAGCGGCAGCTACGAGTCGGTCCTCTGCCGCTATTCCAAAGGCACCAGGCACTACGGCATGAACAACCCCATGGAATACTTCGCCGAGAACACGGAGGCCTACTTCGGTGCCAACGATTTCTATCCCTTTGTGCGGGCGGAGTTGAAAGAGCACGATCCGCAGATGTATGCCCTGTTGCAGGACCTCTGGGGAGTGGACGTCAAGCTGCAAAACCGCACAACCAAATCGTTGGCGAGATTCATCGACTGCGGCGGCGGCGCGGCCGGCACGGCCAACGGCGAGTGTGGAACCGCCGGCGTGCCCACGGCCGAATACCAAGAGCGCCAGATCGAGGGTTGGACGGTCCGTGTCTGCCCGTTGTTGGTGCGGCAGCAAGCATCCGGCGACGAGATGTGCAAGCTGCTGCGTCACAAGCTGCATCTGATCCGACGCTACATGCCCGAAAAGGCGTTGGAGAAGCTACAGAAAGTGCCCATCTGGCTGGAGAAGCGCAGCCCGGCGGTCTCCTACATGGCGTACCATGCTTCGGCCGAAGGGCTCAAATCGGCCGGGATGAATCCGGACAAGCTGCACGCGATCGAGATTGGCGACCCCGAGGCATTCTTGCGCTGGCAGTCCCTCCAGCCGTTCATGCTGCTGAACCAGCTTTCGCGGGCGTATTACGACCGGTTCTTGAGCGAAGAAGAAGTTGCCGAGATCAAGACCGCGTTACAGCGCGCGATCAAGGACGGCAAGTACGAGTCGGTTCTGCGGTTTGACGGCAAGCGCGTCCGCCATCCGGCCTTGGCGAGTCCCGTCGACTTTTTCGCCGAGCTGACCGAATCATACTACGGGATCAACGACCATTATCCGTTCCTGCAATTCGAAACGAGACAACACGATCCGGAAACCTGCCGTCTGCTGGCGAAGCTGTGGGGCGGCAAGGCCAAATGAACCTTGGCCGACAGAGTTCCACGCGGGCCTTGCTGGCCCGCGGCGACTGCTACAAAGTCGCCGTCTCGGATTGCGGCTGCCGCGACAACTGCATGGATAAGATCTGGTGGAACGAGGCCTGGACGGGCTGGCCCGTCGGCCCCGAGTATACGGAGCAAGCCCTGATTGAACGGGGGCTTGCGGCGTTTTCCAGGCTGGCCTACACTAATCTCAGACTACACAGAAATCCCAAAGAGACTACTTTCGCAGAGCCATTTAGCCGCTGGACTTGCCCGGCGCGGGACGTGCGGCGCGCATGTCCTCGCGGAATGCGCTGGGCAAGCCCGCCGGCTGAATCTGGACGTCAAAACCGAGGAAAGGAGAAAAACATGCTTGTCTCGCAGATGTTCTTGGCCTTGTACGCTACAGCGGTGTGCCAGGCGACGCCGGTTGATTCGTCGATGGATCGGCAGTTTGAGGAGCTTGGCCAGCGCTACGTTCAGGAGGTTCCCGCGCTCTCTCCCGTATCCGCGACCTTGCTTGGCGACCACCGGTTTGACGGCAAGCTGAACCAGGTGAGCGCGGCGTCCCGAAAACAGGAGGCTGCCTTTTGCCTAAAGTTTCTCCGGCAGGTCAGCAGCATCGATCCCGCCAAGCTGTCGCGGGCCAACCAGATCGACCACGCCTTGCTGGCGCACCATCTTCGAGCGGATCTCTGGCGGCTGGAGAGACTCCAACAGTGGGCCTGGAATCCGCTGGCCTATACCGGGCTGGCCGGCAATGCCGTGTATGGCCTGACGGCTCGCGAATTTGCTCCCCTGAACGAGCGCCTCGCTCACGTGGCCGACCGCCTGGAGCAATTCCCCAGGCTCTTTCGCCAGATCCGCTCGACGCTCGATCCCCGGCGAGTGCCCAAGATCCACGCCGAGACGGCGATCAAACAGAACCGCGGGGTGTTGAGTATCCTCGACAACATGGTCAAGCCCCACCTGGGCGAATTGCCCGCCGACGAGCGGAGACGTCTGGAGCGGGCGATGGCCACCGCCCGCCGCGCCGTCGAAGCCCATCAAAAATGGCTCGAAGCGGAATTACTTCCCAATGCCGGCGGCAACTTTCGCCTGGGGGCCGAGCTTTACGACCAGAAGCTGGCCTTTACGCTGCAAACGCCGATGGCACGAAAGCAAATCCGCCAGCGAGCCGAGAAAGAACTCCGCCGGGTGCGCAACCAGATGTACGCCATCTCCAAAGGCGTGTACAAGCAACAGTATCCCTTCACGCGTTTCCCCGCGGGTCCGTCGGAGGCCTATAAGCAGGCAGTCGTCCGGGCCTGCCTGGAGATGGCCTATCGAGAGACGCCCGACGCGGACCAGATCGTGGAAACGGCCAAACGGTCGCTGAAGTTGACGAGTGCCTTTGTTCGCCGCAAAGACCTGGTGACCGTGCCTGCGGACCCGGTAGAGATCATCGTCATGCCCGAGTTCAGGCGAGGCGTCTCGATCGCCTATTGCGATTCGCCCGGCCCGCTGGACGTGGGGCAAAGAACGTTTTACGCGGTCGCCCCCCTGCCCGAGGATTGGACCGCCGCGCAGGTCCAGTCGTTTCTGCGCGAATACAACCTGCGTTCGCTGCACAACCTGACCGTTCACGAGGCGATGCCGGGCCACTTCCTCCAATTGGCCCACGCGAACCGCTACCCCGGAAAGCTCCGCGCCGTGCTTTCCTCCGGCGTGTTCATCGAGGGCTGGGCCGTATATACCGAACAGATGATGTGTGAACAGGGCTTTCTCGACGGCGATCCGTTGATGCGGCTGATTTCTCTGAAGTGGTATTTGCGAGGCATCGCCAATGCCGTCATCGATCAGGCGATCCACGTGGAAGGGATGACCAGAGACCAGGCAATGAAGCTGATGATCGAAGACACCTTTCAGGAGGAACGGGAGGCTGCGGCCAAGTGGACCCGGGCCCAGTTGACCTCGGCCCAGCTCTCCACCTACTTCGTCGGCTTCCAGGAAATCACGGACCTGCGCCGCGAGGCCCAGAAGAGGTGGGGAGAAGAGTTCAAGCTGAAGACGTACCACGACAAACTACTATCGTTCGGCTCGCCACCGGTAAGGTTCGTGCGCGCCTTGCTCTTCGACCTGGAGATTCCACCGGCGGCTGCCACACCGGGCAGGGTGCCTCCCAACGGCCTCAAGAATCGAAGGTAGTTCATCCTGCAAGCGCCGGCCGCTATTGGGCGGCAAGGTGCCGGAAAAGCGGATTCTCCCGGGCGACTCCAGCCGCCGCGGCGGCCCCGCCGTTTGCCGTTGCCTGGTCCTACCGTGTGTGGCGAGTTTTCCTGGCAACTCGGTGCTTGGGGTGGTTGGGGTCGAGCGCAGCGAGCCGCGAGACGAGCGCGCTGGGGGCAGCCTGCGGCTGACCACCAGCCACCCACTCAACTGCCAGGAAAAATTGCCACATACGGCCCTACCACACCCATTGACTTGTCCTGTTGCGGCAAGTAGACTGATAACGATGTTAGTGGAGCGAGCTACCCGTGGCTGTTCCGGGTCCCGTAGGAGCAAGGGGCAATAGCGACAAGGCGCCGTAGCCAAGCGGCTAAGGCAGCGGATTGCAAATCCGCCATTCGCGGGTTCGAATCCCGCCGGCGCCTCTGCGTAACTAAAAGCCCCGCAACGACTTACGGCAAACCGTTGCGGGGTTTGTTGTCTGCCGACTAGGCCGACACTCCAAGGACACTCGATCGATCGGTCGGTCGTTTCCCGCCGTCAATGGCGGCAGTTATGGCCTCGCATGCCGTCGCCTGCTGGTAGTGCCTGCTGACGTCTTCTCGCGTCGCCTCGTGCGGTGCCACCCAGCGGAAAGACCGAGGCAGTTCGGGACAGCGGTCTCCGTCTTGCTTCACCACGTTGAAGAACTCCGCCAGTGGGACGCCAAATTCGCGGCTGACCAGTCGTTCGACCGGGGCTCGAAACAAGGCCTCTCCCAACGGCCATTGAGGGCAGTGAACCGCCGCCTCGATCTGCGGCGGATTCCGCCTCGGGCGTGGGGCGCCGGTACTCGGAAAAACGCCCCCGGCACCTCCAGATCGTCTGCGGACCCTTGATCGGATTCATCCTGCTGCCCTTGGGAATCACGTAGCGATCGAGCTGTAGGCGGTCCCTGTAGATCCAAAGCGTCATCACGTCGCAATCGCCCTCCTCTCCCCGGGCCATGCCCGCGGCCGTGATGAACGTCACTCCGTGGCGCTGCTCGAAGCAGTAGTTGTGATGGTCGCCGGTCAAGACCAGCTTGACGTTGTGCTTCCCTTCCAGCCGCTCAAAGTACTTCGCCAGATCATCCACTTCGTGCTTGTGCTGCAACAGGATGGAAACGGAGCTATCATCCGGCTTGGAGATCAGCGCGCGGACCCAATCGCGCTGCTGATCGGTGTAGTAGCAATCGCAGACGATGAAGCGGATCCCGCCGCGGTGAAAGACGTAGCGGTAAGGCGAGGGGCGGCAAGGAATTTACCGTCGGATTGGGGTTGTCGTCTTGTTGC
>CAZUAM010000166.1:0-10050 GCA_964618095.1 uncultured Planctomycetaceae bacterium
CGTGCCCGAGGAAATCAAGACCTTCAATCGCAACGGGATCATGTTTACCGGGGAGCGGGGCCGGGTGTTCGTCAACCGCGGCGGCGTCTACGGCAAGCCGGTCGAAGAGCTCAAGGAGAACCCGCTGCCCGACGACGCCTGGCGAGTCTATCCCAGCAGCGACCACATGGGCAACTTCTTCGAGTGCGTCAAAAGCCGCAAGCAGCCCGCCTCCCCGGTCGAAATCCAGCACCGCACGGTCACGGCCTGCCACCTGACGAACCTCTCGCTGCGGCTGGGACGGAAGATCACCTGGGACCCCGAGAAAGAGCAGATCGTCGGCGATCAGGAGGCCAATGGGTGGCTCAAGCGCGAGCAGCGGGTGCCGTATCTCGTCGAAACGTAGCAGGGCAGGGGGGTGATACTCAATCGGCGCCGTCCGTCTGCGGCTGATCGTCACCCTTGCGTTCCGTCGGCTGCCCGGCGGACTCCTCCGCATTCTCCGGCGGCGCCGAAGTGGTGTCGGCGGCGTCGATCATCCCGGCCTGAAGCAAGCGGACCAGCCGCTGGGCCTCTGCCTCGTCGAAATTGCCGCGGAACTGTAGCTTGTCGGCCAGTTTCGACTCGAGTATCGGCGTGGCGATGACCTTGTCGTCAACGAGGATGGCCAGGCGATTGCCTCGAAACACCTCGGATAGCGCGCCCAAGCGACGTGCGCCCGCTGCATTCAGCTCCACTTCAATCACCGGCCGGCCCTGCGCATCCTTGCCGCAGCGAACGCTCTTGAGCTCCCAGTCTCGCCGAGCGGGTGTGTCGAAGGCAAGGATCGTTTCGGCCTTCTGCCGCGAAAGCAGCACATACCGGCGGCCCCGCGCGGTGGCGGTAATCAAGTCAGCGGTGGGCTCGGTTTCCAGCCTGAGCCAGCCGTATACGCCGTACCCTGACCGTTCTCTATCCTTCTGGGCCATCCGCTCGAGTGTGGCCCACGACCAGTTGTCGTCAAACACCGTGACCGTGACTAGCTCACCGGCGTCGGCGACCCCTTCAGCCCCAGGAAGCTGGCCGACGATGTGTCTTCGGATTCGCGGGATCACGTCCTGCTCGATCTTGTCCAACGCTTCCTGTGGAGGAGTCGGCGGCTGCCGGCCCTCAGGGGCCGGGTTCCGCCGGTGCCAGAGCATCTCGAAGTAGGTACGCGGGACCGTGGCTGTCACGGCAAACGGGTCCGATTCATGCTTGCCAGGGGCAACAGTCACCTTCACGCCGGGAATGCGAGCCAGGCTTCGGGATATCTCCCGTCGCCAGATGATCTCGAGGGCGCGGCGGGGATCCAATCTCGAGGAGGGCGACCCACGCAGGAGCTCCCCGGTGCTGCTGCCGACAAAGAATCGGTCGCCGGTGCTGAGGTCTTTGACCCGGACCTGATCGCGTTCCACTCCGACCAGCCCACCTGCCACTAGTCTTTGAATCTGCCCGACCAGCTTCTCGTCGAGTGGTTTCGACCCAACCGTCTTAACGTCGACGGATGCCGAAGGGTGCAAGGTGCCTCGATCGGCATCTGGTCCGCCGAGGACCGGGTATTGCACGCTAGCGCTCTCGATTCCCTCGATCGAACCGACCACTCAAGACAACTCCTTCTGCTCGACCACCGTCACGTAGTATCTGAGCTGTGGCCGGGGGCCATATACCCCCTTGC
Organism: uncultured Planctomycetaceae bacterium; assembly: GCA_964618095.1. GTDB lineage: Bacteria > Planctomycetota > Planctomycetia > Pirellulales > Thermoguttaceae > CAZUAM01. Next base: position 1,676 of record CAZUAM010000166.1, read on the forward strand.
GGATGTAGTCTTCGATGGTCGCCTCGTCGAGCACCGCCCAGCCGTCGCCTCCGCGGGAAGGGGCGATCCGCAGATCGAGGATCCCCCGCGGTGAACCCATCGGTTCGGCTGCCGCCTGCGGCTCTTCAGGCGATGTGGTTTGGGAAGGCTTGACCATGCCGGCCTGTAGCGCGCGGAGCATCTGCTGCACTTCCTTGTCGTCGAAGCGGCCCATCATCAGGGCCCGGCGGGTGAGCTTGGTCCTGATCATCGGCGCGCAGACGACCCGATCGTTAAGCAGCATGGCGAGCCGCTGATCCAGATGGGATTCGGTCAGGGCCGCGAAACGCTTCTGGCCGTCCTTGTCGAAATCCATTCCGATCGCCGGCTTCCCCTGTGGGCCCTTCTCCAGATGCACCGCCTCCAGTCCCCAGGCCCGCTTGCCGTCCTCCTCGGCCAGCATCACGTCGCCGGGCGTGGTCGCCAGGAGGACGTATTGCTGGCCCCGGCAACTTGCCGTGATCAGATCCGGTCCGGCGTCGCCGGTGAGCTCGAACCAGGCCAGCGGACCACCGCTTTGGCGGCTCGACTGCGGCCCGTTGGCCTTCAGATCGTCCAAGTACCGCTTGATTTCCGCATCGTCCAGCCCGGGCACGTCCCTCTCGCCCTGTGTGCCGGCAATCGCTCGGCGGGTCGGGGCAATCCGGAAATCGAGCCGTGCCGGGGCGATCTCGGCAGCCACGATCGAAACGTCCGTCACGCCCACGGCAACGTCCGTCACGCCCGCGGCGTTGACCAGATCGAGTATGGCCACCACGTGCCGATGCTGCGTCTCAGACGCGGCACTGAGTCGGACCCGCATCCGCGGGTTCTCCTTGACGATCTCCTGGAGCATATTCCGGAGCGATCTGCGGTCGTAGATCTTCCCGTCGACCGAAGCCCCACCGTCTTTGTCCACGTGTACGTCCAGCCTTTCAGGTATGGCGATCTTATCCCGCTCGAGCACCAGGAGAATGTGGTCGGTGCCCGGCTCCGAGGGGAATCCGGCCGGCCGCTGATCGGCCAGCACATACCACTTGCCCTCGCTCACGATCCCGCTTATCAGTATCTTCAGTTGATCGCCCTGTAGTTCATAGATGCCCGCCATGCTCCTCTTGCCGGACAAGAGAAACTCGATCGTCTTCGGGGTGTTGGTCGGGCCGAGCCTGTACTGGTACTCTTCGGGATCCGCAGTTCCGGCTGCGAACGTGAAGCGGTCTTCCGTAATGACGACCTTTTCGTGTTTGGCCTGTTCCTCCGGGGAAAGCGGAGTGCCCCACGGCTTCCCACTCTTGGAGACTCCGCGTTGCCGGAAGACCCTGCTCGCACGGCCTACGGCTTTCCACGTGCCCTGAATTACCTCGGCATCGGGTAGGGCCGAGACATCACGGACCCGCCGCATCACGATCACCACCTGGTTCTCGCCGGGCTTGGCGGGGATGGATTTCGGTCTTCGACTTTCAAAGCTATCGGTTTCAGCACCGAACACAACCGGGCCACGAGAAAATGGTACGAGACTCGCGCAGATCCTCAATTGATCGGCGTCGATTTCATAGATGCCCGGATAGGCATAATACGCTGAAAGCGAGAAGTCGATCGTCTTCGGCTGCCTGGTTGGATCGATCGCATAGGCACGTTGCCAAGTCTGCATCCCCCCCATCCCGGAGGGCCGCCCTGGAGCCGGCTTCAGCGTGAGACTGTGGCGGTTAATCTCGATCTGCCGCCCCTTGGCGATCTCGCCAGAAGGCTCCCCGAAGAAAGACAGGGGCACCATGCCGCCTCCCCCGCCGGCCACGAGTAGCCCTTCCGAGACCTGGCTTTCACAGCGAACGATCTCCCATTTCCCTTGAATCGCCTTCTCGTCCGCCTGGACCACGGGAGCACCAAGGCGTTTTAGAACGAGCAGTTCCTTCTCGGAGCCGTACTCCGCCCAGACCTCCCTCGGGCGTTCCCGTGACCGAACCGCCATACCGGAACAACACACGACCAACCGGTCGCCTTGAAGTTCATACACGCCCAAGCCAACCTCGCCGGCAGCCTTCAGGTCGATAATCTTTGGCTTCGCGTTGGGATTGATTTGGAATTTGAATGTTATATCCACCACGTGGCTGCCCTGAACCTTCAGCGTGTCTCTTGTGATCACCACCTTGGTGCTCTTAAGGATCTGCTGAACGTTAGCGTCCCCTTCCGCGGCGCGGACCAGCGCGGGGTTATTCGGATTGTGCGACCCGCGGACAACCTCCCACGTGCCCTGGATCGCCTCGAAGTCGGACTTCGGCGCCGACGGTGCCGGTTTCTGCCGTTCCCCCGGAGGCGTGACGCCCACGTTGCCGTGGCTGTCGATGTTGACTGTGCTGCCGTCTTCGACGCCGACGGTCGTTGTCTTGCCGTCCTTGTAGATGGTGATGATGATCCCCAAGGGGATGCCCGCGCCGACCGACAGCAGCATCAGGCCGACGGCCGCCGCCAGGAGTCTCCAGCGGCGCCAGAAGGGCAGGGGGGTGGGCTGGGAATGCGGCGCAGCGGAGGAGCTGTCGCGGGGCAGGGCAGGGGAGGGGGGTTCGCCGGCCGCCGCCGCGGCACGCACCACCAGGCCCGCCAGGTCGCACTCGATGCAGAACGGTTCGAGCACGTCGGCCACCTGCTGTGGAGTGGCAAATCGCTCATCCGGCTCTTTCGCCAACATGCGATCGAGCACCGCGGCCAGCTCCTCGGGAATCTCGGGATCAAGCTCGCGAATCGGCGGCACCGGCTCCTGGACGTGGGCCGTCATCTTCTCGAAGCTGCCCCGGTACTCGGGACCGGCGAACGGGGCCCGGCCGGTCAGCAGCTTGTAGAGCGTGCAGCCCAGGCTGTAGATATCGGCCCGGATGTCCACCGCGTGACTGTCGGAGGCCTGCTCGGGGGCCATGTAGTCGGCCGTGCCCATCGCCTGGCCGGTACCGGTGACCTCCTCCCCGTCTGCGTGCTCCAGATGGAATCGGGCCAGCCCCAGGTCGAGGACCTTGACCTCCCCCTCGGGTGTGAGCATCAGGTTTGACGGCTTGACGTCCCGGTGGACCAGGCCGTTTTCATGCGCGTACTGCAATCCCAGGGCGGCCTGGCGGGCCAACTCGCAGGCGTTGGCGACCGGCAGCGGGCCCAAGCGCCGGACCAGCTTTCCCAGGTCCAGCCCCTCGACGTACTCCATGATCAGGACCGGCTTGCCCTCGATCTCCCGGGCGTCGTGCGCCCGGACGATGTGGGGATGGTCCAGCCGGCCGATGGCCTTCATTTCGCGTTCGAACCGGGCGATCGCCTTTTCGTCGTCCGAGCGGCTCCTGGAGAGGACCTTCAGGGCGACGACGCGATCCAGCTTGGTGTGGATGGCCTTATAGACGGTGCCCATCCCGCCGCGGCCCAACTTCGCCAGCAGTTGGTATTCTCCCAGCGCACCCAACAATAACGATTGGGTGCTGGCCGGATCGGCCGACTTGTCACCCTTGGAAACAGGTCTACCGGCCACGGCCTTTGCCCGGGCCACGGCCACCGGGCACTGCGACTCTTGCAGGTAGGCGTCCTCCGCCGCCGGCCGCCGCAACCGGGCAACCAGCGTGTCGTCGGCGTCGTCGAAGGTGGCCAATCCGGCCTGGCAACTCTCGCACGATTCCAGGTGCTCGGCCACGCCGTCGGAGGCCTCGTCGGAGAGTCTCCCCACGACGTAGTCAAAAAGCTCTTCCGGGCTGGGACAGGTGGTTGCAGACATGGCACGGTTCCCCTGAAAGTCGGAAGCGATCCTCTATAAGAAAGAACGCAGGCGTCTGCCACGACTTTCCCGCTCGTGTCGTAACCATTGTCAGGCAACAGCTTTGCGACACGGCTCGCGACCAACCGGCCGAAAAACGACTTCCCGATTTCGGCTAGTTGTAGCCATCACGCTCCGCGTGATGGGGCCCCGCAATGCGGAGGAAACCGCTGCCTTCGGGCTCATCACGCGGAGCGTGATGAATACTCTCCCGAAGTTAATCTTCGGTCGGCCCTAAACGCGTGGCGGCCGGACAATTGGCGTCACTCCAGCAGATCGCCCAATTCGCGGCGGAGCCGCCGCAGCACCCGCGACTTGGCCTTGTAGACGGCGTTGACGCTGATGCCCAGATCCTGGGCCACGTCGGCCGGACGTTGACCATCGATCGCCGTCCGCCAAAAGGCCTCCCAAGTGCGATTCTCGAACTCCGCCCGGACCAGGTCCAATGCACGACGAGACAGAGACCCGTCCATATGCACCGGGCCGCTCGGCTGCGAGAGTTCCGAGAGCTCGGGAGCCTCGAGAAGCTGCCGTTGGGCGTCGGTGCCTCCCCGGGCCTGGGGTCGGCCTTGGCGACGGCGAAAAGAGTCGCGGATCTTGTTCCGCGTGATCGTGGCCAGCCAGGCGGTGAAGCTGTCGCCGGCATTCTCGCGGCGGAAGTCGGCCACGTGGGTGGCCACCGAGCTGAAGACTTCCTGAACCACGTCGGCGGCGTCTTCCCGACCGACACCCGAGACCCGACACCACTGGTAGACCACCGGGGCGTACAGATCGACCAACCGCTCCCAGGCCTCCGGGCGCCGGGCCTTGACCCGCTCCAGCAAGGTGGAGGATACCGAGCTCGGGTCGGCCGATTCGGCGCGACTGCCGGCGGTCGAATCGTCCACAGCTTCTCCCAATTCTCCCAATTCTCCGTGCATCTAGCCAATCGCGCGAGAACGGGCTCAATTGTAGCACCAACGGGTGGCACACGAAAGGGTTCTCCTGATGGTGGCCGTCTCGCTCCGCCAGTCGCAGCGCATCTCGCAGAGAGAGACACCTCGTTTGGCTGCGGCCGAAGTGGTGCCTGTGGTCTGCGCGGATGGTCGATGCGGTGCCGAAGCACCAACTATACGACCTGGAAATAGTCCTGTTCCCCAGAGTCCGTTTCAGGCATTGATTTGCGGACCTCTCGCAAAAGGGCACAACGGGCCTTCATTCTCTGGCCGTCAGTGCTTCACACACCTTCTTCAGGAATAGTCCCACGATGCCCCATAGAAACGGCAACCAGACTGGAATCAAGTAGAGTGGCTGGGAATACTCCCAAGCCCCGAAGCCCACCGCCACGGCCTCAGCCGCAGGACCCAACACGAAGGCGACAGAATAGAAAAGGAGGTCACTCCTAGTATGCCACTTGGACAACATGAAAACGCTAATCAACACATAGCAGAGAGACAACGCTATTGGTCTGTCCCAGAGGGTGCTGGCCAGTGCAGCACACACACCGTAGATGACGGCCAGGATTATCAGTCTTCTCTTCATACTCGGGTGTGGAATCCTACGCAGATCAGCGGCGGCCGGGCGGCACTGCTCGCCCGTCCAGCAGTCAATGCACTGTGCCGGACGTGTCAACTGTTCGACGGCTCCATCGGTTCGGTGGCATGGGCCCCCGTCAGAGGTCCAACTGTAGTCTGATCGTTTTCTCCAGCGACGCTGCCAGCCACTGCTTCGTCTGGGAAGTCTTCCCCAATAATCCGAGCAGCTTCGCGTCCACTTTCTCATCCGGCCGCCGGTTTTGGCGGAAGACTCCCAGGGTGTGGCAGACCGTCCTCATCCGGTCCCGGATCGGAGAAAGCTCGATGTTCCGTGCACAGAACGCGAACGGTCTGGCCGGCTTCAGATCGCCGCCGATAGCGCCCAAGACGATCTCCAGATTCTGGACGAAGTCCCAATGGCACGGCCAAAGCACGTCGATTGCCGTGGCCAGGGACAGCTCGGCCGCCTCGCCGTATTCTGAATCGCCGTATACTGAATGCGGAACGCCGACCTCGGTATCGCGGATCGGCGTCTGTACCGTTTGGTGCCAGTAGTCGGCGTGCTCCCGGTAGTATGCGGGGCACTGGCCGCGCCGTGCGGATTGATAATCACCGCCGGATTCCAGGATGGGCACGTACCCCGTCGATGCATCTCGGTTTGACCGGGGCCAACCGATCAACTCGCCAATTCGCTCGATGACTCTCTGGACTTGCCACTGTTTCAAAGGCGATCGTTGACCGAGGCGGCCCAGCACCTCACTCGCCGGTCTGTCGCCGATGGTCAGCTCGGCGGAGGCGGCGGGAGATCCCGCGCACCAAGCCGAGAGGGCCGTACAGGCGTTTTGCCAGGTGCGCTCCACGGGGTGGGACTGTCCGGGCGGTCGCGTGCCGAGCCCCTTCGACGTCTCGCCCGAGCCGATCGCCTCGATGACGTTGTAGACCCATCTCTCCGCCTTGTGATGGCACAATTCGAGAGTGGAGATGAGTTCTCGGATCCGGGAGACGGCGGGGGCCAAGGGAGACATCTCGTCTTCCAGCCTGTCGATGTGCAGGATCTCGGCGTCGGCTTTCAGGGCGCAGTTGCGCCACCACGGCCGGCAGGCCTCCCCGTTGGTGTCTGCTTGCTCGCTCATCTGATTACCGAGCGGATAGCGTTCGACTTAGCGCGTTCTATCCATGATGACTGCGTCACCATGGGGGCAACGCGACACGTGGTTTTGGCTGCTTGCGCTGGAGCGCGGGAGCGAACATCGAAGGTCGCGTAGGCCCCATTTCGGCGGCCATGCCTGGTCAATCCTAACCGGCCTCCAGCCGGCCGTCAACACCTCCCAGGAGGACTTCAGTGATAGAATGATGAATGATGAATGATGAATGACACTAGTTCCAAGTCTGGGGCACGGGTGGCTGGGGTCGAACGAAGTAAGCCCCCAGACCCTCGGCTTTCCGGGGGCTCGCTGGCGCTCGACCCCCGGCCACCCGAAGGCAGACCGGCCGGACTTGGAACTACTGAATGATGAATGATGAACCATGAATTGGGTCGTGAGGCATGGACAAGCCGCTGCTCATTCGGCGTCCAGATGAGTCACCGCATTGATCGTTACCGGCTTTACCTGGCCGTCGCGGTATCGCAGCAGGTTCAGGCCGCAGTTGTCCTGGGGGATCGATCGGTACTTGGCCAGCGGCATGGCGAGCAGATGGGCCAGGTAGGCCCGATTCACGCAGTTGTGCCCCACCGCCACAATCAGTCGGCCGAGGTTGTCGGCCATCAACTCCTTTAGCGCCGGGATGACCCGGGCTTGGACCGTGCCCAGGTTTTCTCCGCCCAGGTAGGGATGCACGCCGGCGTCGAGGGTAAACAGCCGGTAGGCCTCCGGGTCGGTCTTTTCGATCTCGTTCCAACTGCGGCCTTCCCAGAGGCCGACGTCAACCTCGATCAGATCCTGGACCACTTCCACCGGCAGCCCGTGCGGCTCGGCGATGGCACGGGCCGTCTGTCGGGCGCGGAGCAGCGGACTGCTGTAGACGGCACCGATGGGCAGATCGGCCAGCGCCAGCCCGGTTTGCCGGGCCTGCTGGTGGCCTTCTTCCGACAATTCCGGATCGGTCCGCCGGCCCTGGAGTCGCGGCGGGCGGGCCCAATTGTTGGCCGTCGCGCCGTGGCGAACCAGGTACAGCCGGCAGGTGTCCAGGGCAGGGGAGGGGGGCATGGGAATGCTGAATGCTGAATGATGAATGCAGAATGCTGAATGCAGAATGCTGAATGCTGAATGCTGAATGATGAATGATGGATGCTGAATGATGAATGATGGATGATGGATGCTGAATGATGGATGATGGATGCTGAATGATGAGCGGCGGACGGATTCACGTTGCGATCACAATTGCCCCGCTCTCCACTACCCGCTTTCCACTACCCGCTCCCCACTCACCACTCACCACTCCCGACTCGCCACTCGCCACTCACCACTCCCCACTGCCAGCCGGCTGGCGACGCGGAGGGCTTCCAGGAGGCTGCCGGTTTCGGCCTGGCGGTGCCAGGCGATGTCGAAGGCGGTGCCGTGGGCGGCGCTGGTCCGCACGATCGGCAGGCCGAGCGTGACGTTGACCGCCTGGTGCGTCCCCAACAGCTTCAAGGCAATGTGTCCCTGGTCGTGGTGCATGGCCACCACGGCGTCGTAGCGTCCGTCGCGGGCGTGGACCATCAGGGCGTCGGTCGGCAGGGGGCCTTCCAATCGCAGCCCCTCGTCCAGACCGCGCTGGATGGCCGGCCGGATGATGGTTCGCTCCTCCTCGCCGAACAGCCCACCTTCGCCCGCGTGGGGATTCAGGGCGCAGACGCCGATCCGCGGCCGCGAGCCGGTCAAGCGGGTCATGAATCGATCGGCCAGCCGGGCCTTGGCCAGGACGGCCTCCTCGGTCAACTCGCCAAAGACCTTTCTCAGGGCCATGTGCAAGGTGACGTGAACCACGGCCAGCCCCGTGGGCGAGCGGATCTGGTCGCCGGGGCCCAGGTAGAGCATCATGGCGAAGTCGTCGGTGCCGCACATCTCGGCCAAAAG
>CAZUAM010000166.1:10060-11961 GCA_964618095.1 uncultured Planctomycetaceae bacterium
CAGTTCGGTGTGTCCCGGGTAGTCGTGCCCGGCCTGGTTCAAGGCCTCCTTGTTCAGCGGCGCGGTGGTGATGCCGTCGACCTTTCGGTCCAGGGCCAGGCGGGCGGCGGCGACCACGGCCTCGTAGGCCGCCTGACCTGCCCGGGCGTCCAGGGTCCCCGGCTGCACATCGAGCATCTCGTCCGACCCGCAGCGGATGCACGGAATCACATGGGGAGCCGGCTCGGCCTGATCGGGCGATTCGATCTCGACGACCGTCACTCCCGTTTTCCAAAGCCGGACCGCCCGGCGGAGGATCTCCGGATGTCCCACCACCAGGGGCCGACACCACTCGTGCAGCACGGTCTCGGCCCAGGCCCCGACGATGATCTCCGGCCCGACGCCCGCCGGGTCGCCCATCGTCAGCGCGATCAATGGTCTTGGCTCCGGCATGGTCAAACCTTGATGCGTGGGGAGGTCCGCTTCCAGTGCACGTCGGCGGAAACCTCGTGCCATCTATTGACCTGTTGTTACAGAACAGGACCTCCGTCAACGTGTACTACTGTATTCTACGGAAAACGCTTTCGCTGGCCATGGGGTGGTTGTGCCGGGGCGGCGCGTCGTCTATCGTAGCTCCGTCACCGTTGGGGATTGCACCCGCAGTCTGGCCAAGCAGTTGACCGCCATGCGAGCCTGTGTTCAACGAGTCAGCCGGGCCCGGGTCACCGTGTCCGGCGAGGTCTGCGGCCGGATCGGCCGGGGGATGCTCGTCCTCTTGGGCGTGGCCCAGGACGACACCGAGACCGACGCCCGGCAACTGGCCCTGAAGATCGCCTCCCTGCGGATCTTTGAAGATGAAGAGCAGAAAATGAACTTGGGGCTCCGCGAGGTGGGTGGGGCGATGCTGGTGGTCAGCCAGTTTACCCTGTTGGGCGATTGCCGCAAGGGCCGCCGCCCCAGCTTCGTCCAGGCCGCCCCGCCCGAGATGGCCGAACGGCTCTATCGCGTCTTCGTTGAAACGGTCGTCGCCGAAGGAATCGAAGTGGCCACCGGCCGGTTCCGGGAGCAGATGGAAGTGGAGTTGGTCAACGACGGGCCGGTCACCCTGCTGCTGGAGAGCCGGCCGTAGCCGGCCGCGGCCGTTTGCGCCCCTTCAGCGCAGCAGCCGGTTGACCGCGCCGGACGCCTGGCGAATCGTGGGCCTGATCTTTTCCTTGTAGTGTTGTCGCATCCAACCGGGCTCTTTGAGCGTCACGTACGTGAGGATGACCAGTTGCAGATAGACCAGGATGGTAGGCCGCCAGGCGCGGCCGAACAGTTTCATCGCCGTGCCGAAGGTTCGCTTCAGGCGGAGCCGGCCCCGATACCACTGGATGCTGTAGAGTTCGTCCAACAGCAGGTGCGAGAGGTAGCCGATCACCACCCCCCCGGCCTGATAAGCCCGCAGTTGCACGTCCTCGCCCGGGGCCAGCAGAAACGCCAACTGCCCAAAGATCACGGCGGCCGGCAGGCTGTGGAACATCCCCCGGTGGACCGTGTGCCGTCGCAGCCATTCGGCCAGCCCGAAACGAATCAGCAGGTAGATCATGGCCCCGGCCAGGACGGTCGACTCGGGCGACATGTCCATCCGCCGGAAGCGGTCGATCATCATCATGGGCACCACGGCCGCGGCCAGGGCCATGCTTTCCCGCAAGGGCACGCCGGCGTTGCTGTCCACGTCGGGCAGCATCCCCGAGACGCTGCACAATCCCCCGGCCAGCATGCAGGTGGGGACCGGCACGTCGAACAGCACGCCGGCCACTCCGCCGTACGCGACGCCCAGGGCGGTGCTGAGGCCGATATGGGTCTGGAAGCTTGCCACAGGAGGGGGATTGGGGATTTGGGATTGGGGGATTTGGGATTGGGGATTTGGGATTGGGGGA
>CAZUAM010000167.1:0-11914 GCA_964618095.1 uncultured Planctomycetaceae bacterium
TTACCCAGGGCAGCACGGCCGACACGGCCGTGGCACGCCTATGAATAATCCGGGTTAGAGAAGCGCCCGCAGCAAGAGCGAACGCCGGGCCCCGACCAGCACTTCGCTCAGCGGACGTGCAGAATTGAACCTGCCGGGCAGGGCCAACCCGCGAGGAAAAGGGCAACAGGTATCACAAACAGGCAGTCGACTGCCGGGAGTAGCCGTGATGGACGCGATCTCCGTTGTCCCCCCCCTGACATCCCACACTAGGAGGTCGCCCGGCCGGCCGCGGGCGGTCCGGGAAGCAGATCCGGGGCAAAGGTCCCCAGGACCTCGCCGGGGCTTTACCCTGATCGAAATGCTCACCGTGGTGGTGATTATCGGGATCCTGGCCAGCCTGGTCACCGGAGCGGTGATTAGGGCCAGAGTCAAGGCCAGGGTTTTGATCATCGGGATAGAAATCAGCCAACTCGACGCGGCCCTGAAGGCCTACAAACAGAAACACAATGGGTATCCGCCCGATTTCTCGGCGATTAACACGCCCCAGGGCAAGGCGGCCGTGCTCCGCCACCTGTCCAAAGCCTTTCCACGCTACACACCGGACGGTGCTGACGTCGACGCCAAATGGACCTATTTCGCTGACCAGGTGAGGACCGCATCCGGGCTGGAGGTCAACAACCTCGACCCCTCGTCGGCGCTGGTCTTTTGGCTGGGAGGGCTCCCAGACCGCCCCGGCTCGAGAAGGCTGATCGGTTTCAGCGCCAATCCCAGGAACCCCTTCGGCAACAGCGCGAGCCGCATCGCGCCGCTTTTCGAGTTCGACCCGGGCCGCCTGAAGCTTGATGACGATGGCGTGTTGAGGTACTACCCCGACACCGGCGGCAGCGGAGAGAACGCCCCCTACGTCTACTTCCGGGCCGGCAACCGGGGTTACAACGACCATCCCGGCTTTAGCTCGGCCACTCATACCGAGTGGGGCTCCACCCGTCCTTGCCTCGACACCCGAGTGCCGCTGGATAGCGCCGGCACCACCTTCGACTGGGCCAATCGCGATTCCTTCCAGATCCGCGCGGCGGGCCTCGACGGCGTATTCGGGCTGGGGAGGGAATTCCCGACGGGCGGGGACTACGACGACGCGAGCTTCGACGACATCACCAACTTCAGCGGTGGCACCCTGGAGGACAAGATGTGATGAACCGACGGTCTGCTGATCGGGGACCTGCCGGCTGCCGGCTGTGGAAGGGGACAGTCCCATTTTCGCTGCGCGAAAATCGGGACAGTCCCCGGCCTGCATTCGGTTTTACGCTGGTCGAGCTGCTGGTGACGATCACCATCATCGGCCTGCTGGCCGGGATTACCCTGGGCGCCCTCCAGGCCGCCCGACAGACCGCCCGCGAAGCCAACACCAAGGCCCTGATCGCCAAGCTGAACCACGTGATCGTGCAGCGCTACGACTCCTATCAGACCCGGCGGGTGCCGATCAGCACCCGCGGGCTCCCGCCCCCAACGGCCGCTGACCTCCGATTGAAGGCAATCCGGACGTTGATGCGCATGGAGATGCCGGATCGCTGGAGTGATGTCACCAAGTTTGGGGATCTGAACACGGTGAAGCAGGTACCGATCGTGTCCACGGTAGGCCCGGGCGCAACGAGGTATTTGGAGTTTCCCGCCGATCTTTGGGTATACAAGGATTACTACGATCGCTTCAATCCGAGCGAGCCGAACCGATCGGCCGAATGCCTTTACATGATTGTCACCATGACCAGTGGAGGTGAAGCCAGGGAACTCTTTAGCCCCAGCGAAATCGGCGACGTGGACGAGGACGGCTGCCCTGAATTCCTCGACGGCTGGGGTCGACCGATCCGCTATCTCCTCTGGGCCCCGGGATTCAGTTCCAGTTCTGAGCTGGGGTTCACAGGTGAATCCGCGATCCAGTCGGGCAATCCGGTTACCGACCCCGACCCCTTCGACACCCGCAAGCTCTATGTGAGTACGGCAATCAACCCTCCCACGGGTTTTCAGCTCTTCCCGCTTATCTACTCCGCCGGCCGAGACAAGGAATCCGACATTTATGTGGGTGACAACACCGTCGACCGGACCGACCCTTACGCCGACAACGGCATCGGAAAGCCGGAGGACCGAGAAAACGACGGATGGAACCACCACGACAATATCCACAACCACTACATGAGCCAAGAATAGGGGATTGCAAATTGCAGATTGCAGATTGCAAATTGCAAATCGTTGAGGACCGGGGGACCCGCCACGGGATCACGCTGGTGGAGCTTTTGGTGGCGATCTCCATCATCGCGATCCTGATGACGGTCGCCGCCCGGATGATAGACTTCTCGGTGGAAGACCGGCGGACCCGGGAAGCGGGCCGGGCGATCACCATCTATCTCGGCTCGGTGCGGAACCGGGCGATGGAGAGCGGGCGGCCCTGCGGCGTGATGCTCCGCCGGCTGGAGGGCCAGCCGCTGTGCGTGGTGGGCCTGGACCAGGTCGAAGTGCCGCCTCCCTACGCCGGCGATACGCTCGAGTCGGCTGCCCGGTTGCAGATTAGTGATATCTCTGGCGGGTTAGCCAGCCTTAGCGCTAAGATGCTGCCGGAGATCAACGCCGATTTGGTCAGCGATGGCGATTTGGTGCAATTCAACTACCAGGGTCCGTTTTATACGATTGTGGCTCGCACCGCCACTTCGCTGACTCTCCAGGTCGATCTCCGCCAGGGACAAATCCTGCCTTGGCCGAGGGTCGGCGATACGCCCCCTTTGTCGCCGCCGATGCCCTACCAAATCATCCGCCGGCCCAGGAAGTCGGCGGTCACGGGTCTCCAGTTACCGCTGCGGGCAGTCATCGACATGGAGTTCTCGGGGACCGATGAGCATTCCATCGGCGCGCAGACGAACTTGCCCGTATACATTATGTTTTCGCCCAACGGATCGCTGGAGCGGGTCTACCATCACGGTAAGATGCACCCGGGGATCGAGCCGATCTTCCTGCTGGTCGGCAAGCAGGAGCGGGTCCCGCTGGCGCACAACGGGCCCTCGCCGGCCGAGGACGGCCTTTACAACTGGCAGGACCTGAAAAACCTCTGGGTGACGTTGAATCCGCAGACGGGCCTGGTAACCACGACCGAAGTGGCCAAGGGCAGCGACCCCTTCGAATCCCGAGGGATTGCCCGGGAAGGCCAGAGCATGGGAGGACGGTGAGATGAAGGCGGAAGGCGGAAGGCTGAAGGGGGAAGGCGGAAGGCGGAAGGCGGAAGGGGGAAGGCGGAGGGCGGAAAGGTTGTGGCGCCGCGCGGCAGGGAGCGTTGGCCGCCCGGCGGTCGATACTCGGTGCTCAGTACTCAGTACTCCGTACTCAGTACTCCGTACTCGGCACTCGGTGCTCACGACTGGGCCCTCCCCATTCAGCAATCAGCATTCAGCATTCAGCATTTCGCTCCGCCTTCGTGCCGGCGTGAGCCTGTTGGAGGTGCTGATCTCGATGTTCGTGCTTTCGATCGGGCTGCTGGGGATGGCGGCGCTGATTCCGGTGGGGAAGTTTGCCATCGACCAGACCGGCAAGGCCGACCGCTCGGGGGCCTGCGGCCACGCCGCGCTCAGCGAGATCAAGGTCCGGCGGATGCTCGACCCCTATCCGTGGCCGGACTTTCCCGACCAACCGCAGTGGGTGTATGCAAACGGCAATGATGCGGTGCCCGCGGCGTTTGCTGCGGGCTCCTTCGCCATCGACCCGCTGGGCGTCGCCAGGGGAATGCCGGTGAATTTGGGTGGGGCGACGATCGGGTCCGTGGTGCCGCGGATCACACTGAAATCGGTTCCAAACGGGCCCGCGATGACGTTTGAGCAGGCCGAGCGGGTTTTCAGGTGGCAGGACGACCTGATCTTCAGTTTGCCCGAGGACATGGAGCCGCCACCGGCAGGAGACAGTGATCGGCCCCGGCCCGCCGACCCTTCGGGAGTACCCCAGGCCGCGGGCAAGTACTCGTGGCTGGTGACCGTCACCCCGGCGGCAGCCGAAGCGGACTTGCCGGTTGCCGACCGCACGCTCTTCTCGGTTTCCGTGGCGGTCTGCCACGGCCGCAGCTTCGCGATCAGTGAATTCAGCGGGCTGCCCGTAGGCGAGTACGCCACGACCACCGTCGAGTTTCTCGGGAGCGGTTACGGCGGTGGCAGCGTGAGGCTGACGTGGCCGCCCCCCGATCCGCGCGATCCGCTCCTGAAACTCAGAGAGAGGGAGTGGATCATGCTCTCGGGCGGGCGACAGTGCAAGTGGTACCGGATCGTCTCCGCCGACAGGGAGAGCCCCCCCTCGCTTCTTACTTTGGCGGGACCCGACTGGGATAGGACCGATAGCCCAAACCCAACCGCCGTGGCGATCGACCACGTGGTGGGCGTTTACACGACGACCGTCGAGCTGGACAGCAGCCTGCTCCGGATGCGATGAACAAGTAGGAATGCTGAATGCTGAATGCTGAATGCTGAATGCTGAGTGCTGAGAAGATTTCCGACGCGGGCCAGGGCAAGGGGACGTTTGGCAGCGAGGAAACGGATCATGAAGGTCACACGAGGAAAAGGGGTCAGGTCCCTTTTTAACCGCCGGGCCCGGCGCGGCGTGCTGCTGTTGGTGATCTTGGCCCTGTTGGCCATGTTCGGCCTGGTGGCGGTGGCCTTTGTGCTGGCCACCGGCCACGCCATGCGGAGTTCCCGGGCCATCCAGCGGATCGGCCAGTACGACACGCGGCCCCGGGAGGACCTGCACCAGGCGTTCCTGCAAGCGGTCCGCGGGACGAACAATCGCGTCTCGGTGATGGGACCGCACAGCCTGTTCGAAGACCTCTGCGGGAGCACGACGGATACGGGCCGAATTACGGGTGCGCAACCTGTGTGCAACGGTCAATTGATCGAGGTTACGTACCAACTCGTTGTGCCCGACCCCCCCAACGAGCCGAAATCGATCCCGGATCCCTACCCGCAACGCCGGATCGGATGTGTGCTGACGATGCTTAGCGGCCCGGCCGCCGGCGAGAGCACACGCATTGTGGGCGTGCACCCTGGGCCTCCAGCCGGCGAGGCGTCCAGAGCGGGCAATCCGCAAGTCCTCGCCTTCGGGAAAGGGATGCCCGGCGTCGACGAAGATGCAAACAACAACGGAGTACTCGACCAAGACGAAGATCTAAACGGCAACGGTGTCCTCGATCTTGCCCGGTTCGTCATCAACGGAACCCCGTTCAGCGGCACCGGGTACGGGTTCAATCCGGAAACGGGCAAGCTCGATGCGGTGTCGAGTAGCTGGGCACTCGCCCTCTTGCCCAACGACCCTCTGAATAGGAACCCGCCCGGCGGCGCGAACGAGGACTACGACGCGGTGGACTTCCAGAACATGCTGCTGGGGGCCCAGATTGTCGACGCCACCACCGGTAGAGTGGCCACGATTCCCTCGCTGCACCGGCCGGCGCTGGTCAATTATTGGAAGACACGCGAGACGGCGACTTGGGACAGTTCCGATTGGAGCGTAAGTGGTCTGCTGCAACGAACGGTGATCCTCCGTCCCTTGCCCGGAGACCATCCGGATTTCACCGGCAGCAATCCGAATTTCAACCCGGCCTGGGACGGCGTCACTCCCGGCGGCGGCGCCTGGGACGTGGACAACGACGGCGACGGGGTGCCCGACGGGATCTGGGTGGACCTGGGGCTGCCGGTCCGGTCGATGCCCGACGGGCGGCGCTACAAACCGCTGTTTTCGATTCTGTGCGTGGACATGGACGGGCGGCTGAACCTCAACGCGCACGGCTGCCTGGCCCAGGCCGATCCCGCCTATTACGGCCCCGCCACACTGCAAGAGCCCCTAAGGTTTGCCGGCGGCAGCCAGACGCCCCAACTGCCCCGCGGCCAGGGCTACGGCCCGGCCGAAATTAATCTCGCCCCGCTGTTCGAAGACCCAGCCAATCCCGGAAGCCTTCATCCCCAATGGGCCACCCTCTACCATCAGTTGCTCGCCGGTAACGCGGCGGCCGGCATCGACGGCCGCTACGGGGAGGTGAACGTTCCCGCCCCCGCTCCCGGCGATTCCGATCAACAACCGCCCGGCCAACTCCCCGACGATCTGCTCGGCCAGAACACCGGCTTCGAGTTTTGGGACCCCTCCGCCTATTATCCGCCGGCCTGGAGCTACTGGGCCTTCCGCAACGATCCGCCCAATTACCGGCCCAACGCCTACGGAACTCCCCCCGACTTCGACGGCAACGGGTCGGTGGGCCTCGACGTCGCCGGCCGCCCCCTCTATCTAGGCATGGCCGAAGCCAACGAGCAGGTCAACGATCCGTACGAAATCGACCTCTCGCCGGCCAGCGCCCGGGGACTCCTCAGCCCCGCGCCGCTCGACAACCCCTTCAGCGTCAGCGAGTGGGAGCGGTTCCTCCGGCCCTTCGACCGCGACGCCGGCCTGCTGCCCAACCGGTTGGCCCTGCTGACCTCGCCCACGGGCGATCCCCGCGATTCCGTCTTGCTGCCGTTTCGGCATCGGGCGACCCCCGAGAGCTGGGACCTGCCCTGCTCCAGCGCGGTCTTCTCGAGAGAGGCCTTGCTCAAGGGCGTTCCGGACACCCTCGAAGGCGGCGGCGACAACCCGGTCTACACCCGCCTGGTCAACCTGCCGCCCCCGCGCCACCTGAGCGACGTGCTCACCGCGCTGCTGATCAAGAAGGGCGTGGACCCCGCCGCGGCCCCCGGGCTGCTCTCGCAGTTGTTCCCGCCCGAGATGTTGGCCGGCCTGAAAATGGATCTCAATCGACCCTTCGGCGACGGCCACGACAACAACTCCAACTGGGTAGTGGACGAGCCCTTCGAAGACACCTCCGGCAGCCCCGAACAGTTGACCCTCTACAACCGGCCCGGCAATGCCGCCCCAGTCGACTTCAGCTACGGCCCGGACGGCACCGTCGCCAACTCGCTGTTGGCGCGGCAACTCCACGCCCGGCACCTCTACGTGCTGATGCTCCTGCTGATGGACGAAGAGTACGGCATCCGCAAATCGCCGCCCGCCACCCCCGCGCAGGTGCTCGAGGACAAAGAGCTGCGCGCCCGTGCCGTCGCCCAATGGGCGATCAACGTGGTCGACTTCCGCGACCGCGACTCGATCATGACCCCGTTTCCGTACGATCCGAATCCATTTGACGGGTGGAACGAGAGCCCGCAGTACGTGGTCTGGGGCTGCGAGCGGCCGGAGCTCTTGATCTCCGAGACCCTCGCCTTCCACGACCGGCGGACCGAAAACCTCGCGGCCGATGGCGGCGAATATGACCAGCAGCACGTCGGTGAAGACGGCTACGACGACCACGACGACTACGACCAGAGGATTCGCCCTCAGGGCTCGCTGTTGATCGAGCTTTTCAATCCGTGGACCGAGATGGAACCGCGACCGGGTGAGTTGTACTCCGGCGCCAACGGCGGCGTGGACCTAGCCAGGATGGCCGGAAACTCGCCGGTGTGGCGACTGGTCATCGCCGTACCCGATCAGGCGGGCAAGACCGACCCCGACGACCCGGTCGAGACCAACCACCCGGAGATCGAGCGAAGCATCTACTTCAGAAACCCCGGCGGCGTGGCCACCCTTTCCGGCGACGGCCGCAGGTACTATCCGGACCCGACCAATCTCCCCCCGCTCGCGCCGATCCTCCCCGGACGCTACGCGGTAATCGGCCCCGGCGAGGGCCCTGGGCCCAAATACTCCACACACACGGGCTTCAAGACCGCCGGCGACGACGAACCCTCCTCTCGCCGGATCGAGCTGACCCCCAACCAGAACCCCAACCTGCAACAGGTCGCCGTGTTTTCGGACGGCACGTCCAACGACTTGGCCTTGAACAACTTGCCGGCGCCCATCCAGCCGGCGGTGGCCGTGGTCATCAACCCACCCGGCATCCCGTCCGCCGACGGCCCGCGCCCCGTGAGGCTGAGCGTCTCGGAGCCCACCAACGGCTACCCGGTCTACGTACCGGGGGATGACACCGCGCAGGAGTACAACCCCATCCAGCCTGAACCCCTGGACGAGACGGACACCGAATTCGCGGCCCTCTGGCTCGACGGCACGACCTCCAGGTTTCGGATCGTCTATCTCCAGCGGTTGGCCAATCCGCTCGCGGAGTACCACCCGCTCACCAACCCCTACCGCACCATCGACTGGGCGCAGATCGACCTGACGGCCTTCAACGGGGTCACGACCTCCGTCCCGGGCGACCCCAAGGCCGACCCCGACGTGAGCGCCGGCCAATACGACTTCTTCACCCGCGAACGCGGCGAAAAGGAAGAAAAAGCCACGCCCCCGCCCGACCCCACCAACAACCTCTGGACAGTTGAACGGCCCAATCCCCTCAACGCGCCCCCGAAGGCGGCCAATCCCCGGCAGGGACCGGCCGGGGATCGCTTCGTGGAAGCCTTCGCCCACACCCTCGGCTACCTCAACGAGGGATTCCAGCCGCTCTACACGCCGGCCGGGCCCGGCGACACCTATTACGCCGGCTCGCCCCAGATCCCCTTCCCTTGGTTGAACTGGAACAACCGACCGTTCGTTAGCCAACTGGAGCTGTTGCTGGTTCCGGCGGCGCGATCGATCGAGTTGCTGCCCCTCTACGGGCTTTCGCCGGCCAGCCCCGAGCCCTACACACCCACCGCCCCCCAGAACGTGCCCTTCCCGCACTTACTCAATTTCTTCTATTCGGGCAAGTCAGCGGCGGCTGCGCCGGAACCGCCCCAGTTTCACCGATTGCTGGAATACCTGCACGTCCCCTCGCCGTTCGTCGGAACGCAGTTGCAGGGCAATCCGGCGGGGTTCGCCGCCGGTAGCCACTCCTTCCACCCGCCGTTTCACCGGATCTCCCGCTACCGCGAACCCGGCCGGGTCAACCTCAATACGGTCTTCGACCAAAACGTCTTCCAGGGGCTGATGAACAACTTTCCGGGCATGAACACGCCGGCATACTGGGCAAAGTTCGTGCAAAGCCGCCGCGGATACGACGGGGCGGACATTCTGGCACTGAATACCGCCTCCCCAACCCGGTTCGCCCGCCCCTTCCGCTCCTTCGCCGGCGGCCAGATGGTCCCGCTCGACACCCTCAAACCGCCACGCGAAATCGACGCCACGCTGCTGCGTTCCGATCCCGATCCGGCCAACGACAACCGGCCCTTGTTCCGTCGCCAATCCCTTCAGCCGTACGAGGACACCAACCGCAACCCCTACTTCCGCTACCAGGGCTTGCAGCGGCTGGGGAACCTGGTGACCACCCGGTCGAACGTCTACGCCATCTGGATCACGGTCGGGTACTTCGAGGTCGATGCGGTGCCGGTCGATGTCGTCCATCCCGACGGATACGCCCTGGGACCGGAGCTGGGGATCGAGACCGGCGAGGTCGAGCGGCACCGGGCCTTTTACCTTATCGACCGCTCGATCCCCGTGGGGTTCCGCCGCGGCCAGGATCTGAACGTCGAGAAGGCGGTGCTGCTTAGCCGGTTTATTGAGTAAGCTGTCAGCCGTCAGGTATCAGTTGTCAGTTTTCAGCTACCAGTTTGTCGGTGAGCGATGAGCAGGAACAAGGGTACCTCGCGAAAGACCAGCAGGATCGTGCGGATGCCGGCCACGAAATATGCGCACCTGCAAAAGCAATTGAAGAGGGGGCCCGCTCGAACAAAGCAGAAAACCAAAAGGGCAAAGTAGCGAGCCCGCGGCCGGGATGGTTTAACCGGCGACGGCACGTCGGCGATGACGTCGCCCGTTGCCGCGCCGACGTGCCGTCGGCGGCTAAAAGGGGTAGGATGTTGCGAAAGCGGGAAGTTGTTTCTTTACGCTTCCTTGACTATCGGCCGTCAGCTTCGCTGACGGCCGATAGCTGACGGCTGATAGCTGACCACCAGCGATGGGCTACCGCACTCTCCGCGACTGCATCGGAGACCTGGAGACATCCGGCCAACTGGTGCGGATCGACCAGCCGATCGATCCGAACCTGGAGGCGGCTGAGATCCAGCGGCGGGTGTTCCGGGCGGGCGGGCCGGCGATTCTCTTCGCCCAGGTGACCGGCTGCCGCTTCCCCATGGTGAGCAACCTGTTCGGATCCATGGACCGGGTGCGGTTCATGTTCCGCGATTCGCTGGCGGTGCTCCGGCGGTTGGTCACCCTTCAGGTCGATCCGATGGACCTGTTCCGCCAGCCCAAGCTGTACTTGAAGACACCCTGGGCGGCCCTGAGTGCCCGGCCGCGGCAGGTGAAAAACGGCCCCGTGCTGGCCCATCAAACCACCATCGACCAACTGCCGCAACTTCGCTGCTGGCCCGACGACGGTGGAGCCTACGTCACCTTGCCCCAGGTCTACAGCGAGGATCCGGATCGGCCGGGGCTGGAGCGATCGAACCTGGGAATGTATCGGGTGCAGCTCTCCGGCGGCCAGTACGAGCCGAACCGCGAAGTGGGGCTGCACTACCAGATCCATCGCGGGATCGCCGCGCACCACGCCGCGGCGATCCGGCGGGGGGAGCCCCTGCGGGTGAACGTGTTCGTGGGCGGGCCGCCGGCGATGTCCGTGGCCGCCATGATGCCCCTGCCCGAGGGCATCAGCGAGCTGGCCTTCGCCGGAATGCTGGGACGCCGCCGCGTGCGGATGATCTGCCGGGACGATGAACTGCCGATCTGCGCCGAGGCCGACTTCTGCATCACCGGACAGCTCGACCCGGACCGGCAGAAGCCGGAAGGCCCCTTCGGCGATCACCTGGGCTACTACAGCCTGGGGCACGATTTCCCGGTGCTTCGGGTCGAGCAGGTCTATCATCGCCCGCAGCCGATCTGGCCGTTTACCGTGGTGGGCCGCCCCCCGCAGGAAGACACCATGTTCGGCCAATTGATTCACGAGCTGGTCGGGCCGGTGATTCCCAAGGCGATTCCGGGCGTCCACGCCGTGCACGCGGTGGACGCGGCCGGCGTGCATCCGCTCTTGCTGGCCATCGGCAGCGAGCGATACGTCCCCTACCAGAACCCCCGCCGGCCGCGGGAGCTGCTCACCCTGGCCAACGCCCTGTTGGGCCACGGGCAGTTGTCGCTGGCCAAGTACCTCTGGATCGTCGCCGCCGAAGACCAGCCGGAGTTGAACGTCTACCACGTGCCCGACTTCATGCGGCACGTGCTCGAGCGGGTGGATTGGCGCCGGGACCTGCACTTCCAGACCTGTACGACCATCGACACGCTGGACTACAGCTCGGGCAGTCTGAACGAGGGCTCGAAGCTGGTGATCGCGGCGGCCGGGCCGCCATGGCGGGCACTGCCGGTGGCCATCGACAGCCGGATCAGGATGCCCGAACAGTTGGGATTCAAGAAGCCCCGGGTGTTCCTGCCCGGCATCCTGGTGGTCCAGGGACCGGCGTATCGTGCGGACGCCGAGGGGGTGGACCGGATGGTGGGGCGGTTCTGTGCGGGCTACGATCGCCTCGACGCCGTCAACGGCTTCCCGCTGGTGGTCGTGGTCGACGACAGCAAGTTCGCCTCGCGGTCGCTTTGCAACTTCCTCTGGACCACGTTTACCCGCAGCAATCCGGCCGCGGACGTCTACGGGATCGAGTCGTTCGTTACCCAGAAGCACTGGGGCTGTTCCGGCTCGCTGGTGATCGACGCCCGCAGCAAGCCGCACCACGCCCCGCCGCTGGTCGAAGACCCGGAGGTCACCCGCCGGGTAGACGCCCTGGCCGCCCGGGGCGGACCGCTCCACGGGATCATTTGACGTCCCGCGTCCTAAAAACCGTGACGGGGTGACAAGGTGAGGGGGTGACGGGGTGACGTTCCTGGGGTAAGCTCCTTCACCTCCTCACCCCGCCGGGTGGCCCAGCTTTCTAGCCCGAAGTTCCACTTGTCTCTTGTTCGCAAGTTGTTTGCACGCCGCGACTTA
>CAZUAM010000168.1:0-5846 GCA_964618095.1 uncultured Planctomycetaceae bacterium
AGTTGACTAAGGGTGGCGTTTTTCGGCTTGGCCACCAACAGGAGTGCCTCCACGACTTCCGCCCGTTTGTGCCGGTGAAACTTGCGAACCGCGTCCTCCAGGCAGGAGGTAATCCGGTCTCGCAGGTCGTCCCGTCGTTTGCGCTTCGGCTGATCGTCGGCGCCGCTCAGCTCGGCGTAGAACAGATCGGTGAGTTTCAGGACGGTGCTTGCCAGCAGCGCCGTGCGCGCAGTTTTCGACTTCACCAGGACCGAGGTCAGCGCGGGAAGCACGCTGTAGAGGCGGAAGGAAACGATGGCGTCGCAGGCGGCCGCGCGAACCTGCGGGTTCGGATGCTGCAAGGCATCGCTGACCGCAGCATCCAGCCGCTCGGGACGTTCGTTGATCACCTGCCGGCAGTGCTCGTCCATTGCCGAGAGGCGCTGAAACACCGCGCGATGTCCTTCCGCGCTGCGGCGATCCAACAACGCCCGAAGCGCGCCGCTCCGGATTGCCGGGTGCGGATATTCCAGTCCGGCGATCAGCACGTCCAGAGCCGCTTCGTTTTCCGTCTTGGCAAGAAACCGAAACGTCGCCTTGAGGTTTGCACCCATGATTCACCTGTCCGGTCATGCCTACTCGTAAACCCTAGGTTACAGCACTGCCTGCACCACAGATTCGGGTAGTGGTTTTTCAGGATGGACTAACTGCTCCGTGCAAACCGTCTGAAAGGGGGGGCAGCAGAGGCGCCGAATGGATTCAAATGATGAAGAGGCAGCCGTTGGAGAGGGGCTCGAACCGGCGAACGTTCTCCCCCGAGTTGCCGTCGGCCACCGGAGGTTCACGCCTGTTCCGCGTTCCGCTGAAACGTGGTGTGCCTGTTCCAGTGCTCGTCGTCTGTTTCGGGAAAGTCGGTGCGCACGTGGGCACCCCGGGTTTCCTGGCGGATCAGGGCCGCCTGGGTCATCAGCCGCGCCACGCACAGCATGTCCTGTAGTTCCCAGTCGGTGGGGTCGGCGAATTGCCGGGCGACGACGTACCCGGACCAGCGGTTGATGTTTTCCATCCCCTCCCGGAGACCTTCCGCATCGCGGCGCACTCCCACGTTGCGCCACATCAGACTCGTCAGTGAGTTGCGAACGTCGCTGAGGTTCAGCGGGTCGCCGGCGGCTTCCACGCGTGGGTTTTCCAACATCAACGCACAGAAGCTGTCGCCGAGTTTGGCCGCGGCTTCCGAGGCCTGCTGGCCCGCACGGACACCGTAAACCAGGGCCTCGGCGAGGCTGTTCGACGCCAACCGGTTGGCCCCGTGCAGGCCGCTGGCGGTGACCTCCCCGGCTGCCCACAAACCGGGCAAGGTGGTGCGGCCGTCGCGATCGACCGTCAATCCACCCATGATGTAGTGGGCCCCGGGACGCACCGGAATCCGATCTCGCGTAATGTCCAGCCCAAACTCCGCACAAGTGGCCGCAATTCCCGGAAATCGAGCCCGAACCTTCTCCGGATCGAGGTGCGTCAGGTCCAGGTACACGTTGGGATGGCGGGTCCGCTCCATCTGGATCACGATGGCGTTGCTGACCACGTCGCGGGGCGCGAGTTCGGCTTGCGGGTCATATTCGCACATGAAGCGGTGGCCGTAGCGGTCGACCAGGTAGGCTCCCTCACCCCGGGTAGCCTCGCTGATCAGGTTGCGGCTGCTGCCGGCGATGTAAAGGACGGTGGGATGGAACTGCATAAACTCCAGGTCGCGCAGCTCCGCCCCGGCCCGATAGGCGATGGCCATGCCGTCGCCGGTGGCCCCCTGGGGATTGGTGGTTTCGCGATAGAGCTGTCCCGCCCCACCGCTGCAAAGGATCGTCTGCTTGGCCCAGACCAAGGTCTTCCCGTGCTGACGGTTCCAGGCCAAGGCCCCGCGGCAGGTGCCCTCGAACGTGAGCAGATCGAGGGTGAAGGTATTCTCCCAGACTTCGATATGGGCCGATTCCTTCACGCGCCCGGTTACTACGCGCATGATTTCCTTGCCGGTGGCGTCGCCCAGCGCATGGGCGATCCGGTCCCGGCCATGTCCCCCTTCGCGTCCCAGTGCCAGGCGGCGGCCGACCTGGTCGAACTTGGTTCCCCAATCGACCAGTTCCGCGATTCGCTGGGGCGCGTCGCGCACCACCTGCTCCACCACCTGACGATCGCACAACAGGCCACCCGCCTGTAAGGTATCCGCCACGTGATCCTCGAAGCGATCGTCGGGTGTCAGCACGCCGGCGATGCCGCCCTGGGCGTAGGCGCTGTTGGACTCTTGCAGGCCGTCTTTGGTGACGATCAGCACCGACAACCCGGGATCGACTGCCAATGCCGCCCGAAGACCGGCCAGGCCGCCCCCAATAATCAAGACGTCGCTGAATAAATGTGGAACCCGCTTGGGGTGGAAAGGAACCAGGTATCGTGGCGTGGAAACGGTCATGAGAAGGTTGGGGACCAGGTGCGGGGGAGAGATGTAATAGAACGCTAAGTCGGGGCCGAGACCTCCGTCGTGTTCTTGGCTAGTGGTTTGTCGCGACAAGAAAGGACTAGCAGCCCGGACGCAACGCGTGGCGGGAAATCGTCGCAGCAGTTGTTCGATGGCATCCTTTTCCCTAGTCGATACCGCGACGCGTTGCGTTCCGGTTATTGTCAGTTACTCGAGGGCGTCCGGGAATTGGAAGTTGTGGGAGGCGACTTTGTCGGCGACTGGGGCGCTAGCAGTTAGTTTAGCATGCCGGCACCAGGGGGAGAAGCGAGGCTCCCCACGGCCGGGTGCGGCCGCCCCTAGTTCTCGCTGTCGGATGCCTGGGCGCGCGGCGGACTACCGTGGCGTCTGCTCGGGGGGCGAGACGCCCCGATTGCTGCGGGCTTGGGCGGTCCGTCAACTCGGGTCGGTTTGCGCCGGCCCCCGCAAAACGTAGCAACCGTACTTTCTTGATGCAGTTAGCGTTGGGTTCTACGGGGTCGATTACAAGGGGCTTGAATCATCCGTCCGCTTTTCGTATAAAATAGGGAGGTGGGACGTTGGCGGGAAAGCCATTCAAGGCAAGAATTCAAAAACGGGGAAAGCCATGAGCATGGCAGACCGGCGAGCTTTCACCTTGATCGAATTGTTGGTGGTGATTGCGATCATCGGCATCCTGATCGCCCTGTTGTTGCCGGCCGTGCAGGCGGCCCGCGAGGCCGCCCGGATAACTCGATGCAAAAACCACCTCAAACAGATCGGCCTGGCGTCGACGATACACATGGAAACGCACGGGTATTTTCCCTCCAGTGGTTGGGGATTCCAGTGGACCGGCGACCCGGACATGGGCTTCGGCGCCAAGCAGCCCGGCGGCTGGCTCTATGACCTGTTGCCCTATCTGGAAATGGACCATGTGCGTGACCTGGGCGCCGGGATGGACCCGTTCAGCAGTCAGAAGAGGCACCAGTTGGGGATCGCCAAGGGCGAAGTTTGCGCCACCTTCCACTGCCCCAGCCGGCGCCCGGCCATCCAATATCCCGCCAGGGAAGCTTCCCACAACGCCGACACGCTGGAGTATTATGCCAAGACCGACTACGCGGCCAACGGCGGGGTGATGACGCTCAACGGGGGCGGGCCCAGCAGCACGAGCTGTCTGAGGGACTATCCCAAGTGTAGTTGGACCCACACGGACGCGTGGATGTACAAGAATTTCGACGGGATCTCCAGCGAGCGCAGCGAGATCGGGCTCCAGGATATCCCCGACGGCGCCAGCAACACCTACCTCGTCGGCGAGAAGTACCTGAATCCCAGCTATTATTACACGGGCGATGGCTGCGTGGACAATAACTCCGTGTACCAGGGCAACGATTGGGACACGAACCGCTGGGTGGGGAACAGCAGCACGTACAAGCCAATGCAGGACACGCCCGGCTTCGAGGATTGTACGAGTCGCTTCGGTAGTGCCCACGCCTACGGCTTTCACATGGTGATGTGCGACGGCTCAGTCCACCAGATCCCTTACAGCGTAGACGGCCTGGTCCACGAGCGCCTCGGCAACCGAAGGGACCGCCGAACAATTATCAAGCTCCCCTGGTAACCAGCTCCCACTTATGCACGCCCGGCGGTCTGGAGGGCCAGGTCACCTCTTCTATAAAAGGGTCCCCCATGAGCAGACGGCATCTCGGTTGGGTTTTGGCGATCGGTACCTTGATGGGGTTGTGCGCCAGTGGTTGCTCCCGGTACCCTCCCGCGCCGGAAAAACCCGAAATCAGCCCCGCAGAAGCCGGCCGGGAGGCAATCGCCGAGTACGATGCCAGCGGCGACGGCAGACTCGACGGCACGGAAACAAAAAGAAGTCCGTCGCTGTGGTTGGCCCGGAAAAGAATCGACGGCAACGGCGACGGAATGCTCACCGCCGACGAGATCACCGCGCGGATCAACTACTGGTCGGATTGCGGCACGACCGTGATGAGCGGCGTCACGCTGATTACCCTGGACGGCAAGCCGCTGCCGGGGGCAACCGTGACGTTTGAACCGGAAAAGTTCCTCGGCCCCGGCTTCACTGCCTGCCAGGGAGTAACCGACCAGGCCGGCAAGGCCGAAATCAAGGGACCCGACCCCAACTATCCCGGCATTTACATGGGGCTCTATCGGGTGAAGGTCTCCAAGCTCGTCGGCGGCCGGGAAACTATCCCCCCGAAGTACAACACCCAGACGGGATTGGGCTTCGAAGCCACCGACGATCTCGAAGGCATAGGCAATATCGAGTTCCACTTAAGGAGCAAGTGAGCCTCAACCGCCACGCCAAATCCTGGATCTTCGTGCTCCAACGCCATGCCCCGTGATGTCTGGACTTAGGGCCTATCCCAGAACCCGACGCAGGAGCAATGGGTGCCTGGGGTCGAGCGCAGCGAGCCCCCAGGAAGCCAGGCCCTGGGGCGTCGCTGCCCGGGCGTCGCCAAGCCGGTCCCGGCGGCCCTGCTCGCGGCCGAATTCCAAGAAAAGTTGACCCCCAAGGGGGTTGAAGCATCGGTCCACTTCTGGTAAAAAGCGACAAGGACGGCTCGGTTTTTCGCGGCCGTGACGAAGACTCCCACGGAATCTGTTCGCCCGCATGTTTCGCAATCCAAAGGTCCAGTACGCGATCCTGGGCGGCGCCTTGGCGGTGCTGTTGGCGATCCTGGGTTGGCGATTTCTTCCGGGCCGGCGGCCCCCGTCGCCCGAAGAATTGGCCCGGCAGGCCTTGGAGGCCCCCACGCCCGGAGAACGGGAAGTCGCGGCGGTGCGTTTGGCGGAACTCGGCAGGGAAGCGAAGGGGCAATTGCAGCGGGTGCTGGCCGAGAGCCAATCTGCTGCGGTCCGGGCGGCGTGCATCCGGGGACTGGCGGCCCAGTGGGATTACCAGAGCATGCCCGTCTTCCTCGACGCCCTGGACGACCAGTCGCCGGTGGTCCGTGGCCGGGCTGGTGTGGCAGTACAACGGTTCCTGGGAGCAGACTTCGGTTTTCGCCACGACGACCCGCCTCAAAAACGCCAGGCGGTTGTGAAGATCCTTGAGCAAGAATGGGAACGCGTGAAAGATTCAACGGTGATGCAACAGTGGAAGCAACGGCAGCAAGCTGAACCGTGACGGGCAAGCCAGGGCCACGAGCGGATCGGCTCGAAATGCCTTCCACCTTCAATCGGCGGTAGGTGCGACTCGATCTTTTTTCCGGAGGACAAGGTCATGCGAAGCAGCTCTTTTCGAGGCTTCTCGTTGATCGAACTACTGGTGGTGACTACCATCATCGGTATCCTGATGGCGTTGTTATTGCCGGCCGTCCAGAAAACCCGCGAGGCGGCTCGGCTGACCGCCCTGGCCGCCGACTGCGGATGCGACGCCGCC
>CAZUAM010000168.1:5856-10051 GCA_964618095.1 uncultured Planctomycetaceae bacterium
AGATCGCCGTGGCATACAACCTTCACAAGTCGAATTACGGCGGCAGTTCGAGCCGACTGGCCGCCAGCACTTGGACGACCACGCTGAAGCCCTTTGTGGAAGGGAAAACCAGCATCTACATCTGCCCCAACGATGACGATTCGGAGGACGTGCAGGAGGCGTCCGGGTACGTCTTCTGGGTCGACCAAAATGTGTTCCCCGAGTACGGCGGCGGCCACGGCATCCCGTTCGAAGAAGGGCCGCGCTGCCGCGTCGCCTCGCCCCAGCATTCCACCGGCTGGAGCGCCGGCACAGGGGCCCCCTACTGGGAAGAAAGAACCGGGAAATACCGCAAGTTCCCGGAAAGCTTCATGTTCGAGTTTGAGGACTACACCGACTTCGACTGGTCCGACATGGTCGTGCTGGTGGATCCCTATCCCGATGGCCGGACACACCACCAGGCGATAGCCAAACACGCGGGCTTCACCTTCAAGCTGAAGGACCCCGAAGGCAAAGTCCTCTTCGACCCCTTCTCGCCCGGCGACGCCTGGTGGGCCGGGGCCAGCGAGAAGGCCAGCTACGGGATGAACAACCGCGCCCAGGCCTTTCTCCAGGACAGCAACAAGATCCTGATGGTCGAGTACGCCAAACTCGTCGCCGACGTGGTGGGGGCCGACGCCACCGACCTGTGGCCCCGTTGGGTCCGCCCAAGACACCACGGCGTGCTCAACGTGCTATTCGCCGACGGGCGGGTCGAGAGCATGCTCCCCACTGCGATCGACCCCACCGTGACCAAGCTGCATGATGAGTATTGGCGGCCCACACGCGATCCGGAATTGGGCAACTAAACGCTTTCCCCCCACCCAGAGATGGCCCGAAGCGGTCCCGGCGGCTGTGCTCCCGGTCGACTCCCCCCTTAACCCCAAAAAAGAATCCCCCTTAACCCCCAAAAAGATGTCCCAAAGGAGGTTGAATCGACGGCCCATTCCTGCTAAAAAGATAGGATGAGATCCCCGCTTGCGTGAAGGTGGCCAAAACACCGGAGAAATCTGTTGGTCCGGGTCCGGGCAACGTGCATCCAGGCAGTGGCCTTCCAGTGATCACCATCGGTGGAACTCAATTACTTCAATTATCGTGGTGACGACCCACCCCAAGAAACGGGTACCTGCGATCAAGCGGGTACGGAAGGAATAGGATTGGGAACGGATGCGCGACTCACCGATTCCGGGGAACTGGAAGAGGTAACTGACAGAACGGTCGCAAATCGTCGTATCGGGCAGCCGGCGTAGCGGTTGCGCAGGTTGCGACCGTCAACCCATGCGCAGCGGAGGACAAGTCATGCGACGCTCCCTTCAGCGAGCTTTTACCTTGATCGAGTTGCTGGTGGTGATTGCGATCATCGGCATTCTGATCGCGCTGCTCATACCTGCCGTCCAGGCGGCCCGCGAGGGGGCACGGCTTGCCAGTTGTGGGAACAATCTGCACCAACTCGGCATCGCCTATCATAACAAGTTGAGTTGGTACGAGGGCGATCCGGACAAAGGGACGATGCGAGCCAGCGGGTGGATGGGCGAACTGAGGCCCTTCGTGGAAAAATCAAGGACCGTCTACATCTGCCCGAGTGATACTGGAGGCGATGTTCAAGTCGGGGGAGTCGGCGACCATTACTTTCAGGTGCACGGCGGCGCCAACTTGAAGATCCCTTTCGCAGAGGGACCGTACGTCTTACTCTACGAGGATCCCACCACCTTCCCGCAGTACAGCCAGTCCACGTTCCAAGCAGCCACGCCGGACAGCTACATTCTCTCATTTGAAGACGGGCCCAGGGACGACTTCAACGATTGTGTGTGCATCGTCGATCCCTTCGCGGAGGGGGAGGTGGAAGGCGGCTACACCTGGGAAAGCAACCATTCCTACTGGTTTGAGCTGCTCGATCCGGATGAGAAAGTCATGATCGACCTGAACGGCAGCCGCTGCTCCCCGTTCAAGAGAGGTCAGCGGTGGGAGTTCCGGGGCGGCGGCCGGTGCAGCTATGGCATGAACATTGCGGTGAGAGACTTCGACGTCACTAAAGACAGCAACAAGATCCTCCTGGTCGAGTACGGCAAACCCGTCTCCAGGGTAGTGAGCCCGCCCCCCTTGCCCCCCCCGCCTTTTCCAGGCTACAACCCGATCGACCTGACGTGGCGCGGCTGGACCTATTGGATCCGCCCACGGCACGGCGGCGTGCTCAACGTGTTGTTTGCCGACGGGAGGGTGGAGACGATGACGCCCGACGCGATCGACCCCTCGGTGCTCAAGCTGCAAGACTATTATTGGCGGCCGAGGAGCCTTCCGAAACTGGTGAGGTAGTCGTCCGACGAAAACGAAAACACACGCACGATCCGGCGGTTGACATGTTTGGAGATCGAGAAGTCCAATACGCAATCCTCGGCGGCGGTCTGGTGGTGCTGTTGGCGGTTCTGGGCTGCCAGCGGCCCCCTTCACCCGAAGGGCTGGCCCAAAAGGCCTTAGAAGCAGCCACCCCCGAAGAGCAGGAACTGGCGGCAGTCGAGTTGGTCAGGGTGGCCAGCGACGAGGAACTGGGCCCGCAAGTCCGCGAGGAAGCCAGGGAACACCTGCGACACGTGCTGGCCAAGAGCCAATCGCCGCCGGTCCGATTAGCTTGCGTCCGGGGGCTGGGCTCCCAATGGGATTATCAGGGCATGCCGGTACTGCTCGACGCGCTGGACGACGAATCGGACCTGGTCCGCAGCGGCGCCGCAATGGCAGTCGAGCGGATGATGTCGGTGGACCTCGCGAGCCCCCGCTACCAATATCAATATGCCGATCCGCCCGCAAAACGGGCACCCGCGATCAAACGCATCCGGCAGGACTGGGACAAGAAGCGCGACTCGCCGATTTTCATCAAGTGGAGAAAGCGGCTGAAAGAAAAGCAGTCGTAAGCCGTGGTGCCGGGTAGCCGTTCCGGCAGTCTTGTGGCCACACCCGTTGGCGCTCGTATCGTGGGGGGCAGGTCCCAAGAGCCCCAACATCAAGCCGGTCGCCTACCTGCGTCCTCCGCGAGTGACGCCCCGCCGGTACGCCCGGAACAGCTCCGACCAATCGCTGGGCGGGTCAAAGCGCCCCGCCTCCCGCAGATCCCGCAGCCCGTCGTTTCCTGTCCCGTCCCCTTGTATCTGCGTGCCGCGGGGCCGGAGGCCGAGGCTCCGGAGCGCCCGGTCGAGTTGCCTCCGCGCAGCCTCTCCCTCGGGGCCCTTTTGGGCGGCCGCGCGCCTCATCTGCTCCCACTTCTGGATGAACTTCTTGGCGTCTTCAGGAGTCCATCCCAGCCGGTCCAGCAACTCGGAGTCGTCCTGGTCCATCTGGTCCTTGAGATGTTCCAGGGCCAAATCGGTCGCCCGGCGTGCAAATTCCAGGTTGGGATCGTCGCCTCCGGGTTCGCCGGTCTGGGGAGGCGTTGGGCCTTCGGGCTGTTGGCCCAGCCCGCCACCGACCGTGGGATTGCCCTGACCCCGGGCGTTCGGGTCGGAGGGTGAGCCGCTGCCGGGCCGTCCGCCGTCGGCGGGGTTCTCTTGGGGCCTCTCGGCGCCACCGGAGTCGTCCCCGGCGTCTTTCCTCTCGCCCGGACCAATGCCACCGGGCTGTTGGCGTCCCTGCGAACCGGGGCCGCCCCGTCGCGTTGCCGAACTGCCGGTCTTCTGGCTGGTCTCGACCTGGCTTCCGCCGCGGGTGCCGGTCTGGCCGTCGCCTGGCTGTTTGCCCGCCGAGCCGCCCTGATCGGCCTCGGTCTGGGAGCCGTCGGCCCCGGTGCCGGGCTGCTTGGACCGCTGTCCGCCGCCTTTCTCGCCCCCGCCGGAGCGGTCGCCCGATGTGTCGCCCTGCGAGTCGGACTCGTGGGGGCTGATGCTGGGGGAATCGGCCGGCTGCTTCTCTCCCGGATTCTGACCGGGCTCGCCAGATTTCTTTTCACCGGGCGCGTTTCGCCCCTGCGCTTCGGGAGGGCCAGTCTCGTCCTTTGAAGGCTCCCCGGCGCCGGGAGATTGCTGGCTGTCCGGTTCCCGCCCGACCTGCGGTTCGCCTGACTTCTCGCCGCCCGACCCTTTCTCGCCCGGTTGCGGTTCGCCCGACTTCTCACCCCCCGATCCTTTCTCGCCCGGCTGCGGTTCGCCCGACTTCTCACCCCCCGATCCTTTCTCGCCCGGCTGCGGTTCGC
>CAZUAM010000168.1:10151-11883 GCA_964618095.1 uncultured Planctomycetaceae bacterium
CCGACTTCTCGCCGCCCGACCCTTTCTCACCCGGCTGCGGCTCGCCCGTCTCTTGCTCGCCTTTCTCTTTCTGCTCTTGTTCGCGGTGCTCGAGGATCTTGTCGATGGCGTCGCCGGGCTGGGTATCGGGGTCGATCGGTTCGCTGGGCTCGTCGAATTGTTGTTGCTGGCCTGGAGAATCCTCCTGTTGGCCCTGGTCTTTCGATCCGTCCTCTTGCGGCGGTGGTTGATCGCCTACTTCCGGCTGCTCAGCCGGATCTTGCGGGTGATCTTCCTGGGGCTGTTGATCTTCGTCGGGCTGCCGGTCCGGCGCCCCGCCCTGGTTGTTGTTGTCTTGCGACCGCTGCCCTGCGTCCTCCCCGTCACCGTCGGGCTGCTCCGGCGGCGGCTGCCGGCTTTGGGGCTTGACGATGGTGATCCACTGTTGGGCGGTGGTGGAGCGGCCGGGCGTCGGCTGCTTGTTATCTTGGGCTTCGGCCCAGTAGCGGACGCGGTCGCCCGCTTTCAGCCCCACCGGGGCCGGCTGAGAGGAGTCGCCCTCGAACCTTGCCCTGGCCGGCTCGAAGAGGTAACCTTCGAGGAATCCACCCTGATGTAGCTTGTCGAGCATGGGCGGAATGACCAGACTTCGCCCGTCGCATTCTGCCCGCAGCACCACCTTCCGCAGGGCGAAGTCGGGGTCCTCGGCGCGGACGCGGATCTGAAGTCGCCCGTCTTCGGCCAGTTGTACGTCCTCCTGCTGGGGATCGAGCAGTTGGATTTCCGGCGGCAGGTCGCGGATGACTTCGATGCGGTGGCGGGTTGGCCGGGGATTCAATCGCCCGGCGTCGTCGCGGAAACGCAGTTGGTAGGAGTCGTGCTCCGGCAGGTTTGGATCGTCCGGGTGCAACCGCAGGGTGAAGCGTCCCGTGGCGGTCTTGCCCTTGGGCCGCATGTCCAGCTCGTGCAGCCCGTTGCAGCCCAGGTCGATCTTGGCCCAGTGAATTGCCCGGTTGGCGGTTGCCCGGATCGTGACCACCGTCCCCTCGATCGCCCGGATGTCCTCCTGACGCTTCTCGATCCGCTTGGGAAAGCCGGTGTAGGCCGGATAGTTGTACTCGATCGCGTCGATGAGGATTGCCGGGGCGGTTTGCACGTCGATGGTAAATCGCCGCGTGGTGTAATCGCCGGCGGTCAGATAGTAATCGACGTCCTGCTGAAGGCCAAGCTCTTCCGGCGGCAGCTTGCACTGATGACGGTATCCATCCTCGGGGCGCGTCATGGGGATTCTCTGGTTGACGGTCTGCCCATCGGCCGTGGAGTAGTAGAGGGCCACCGTCTCGCCGTCCGCGCCGCGGACCTCCGCCGAGACCGTGACGAACTCGCCGTGGAAGGCCACCGCGTCGCCCGGCTTGACCTCCTCAATCGTCACCCGCGTGGGGACCGGAATGCCGGACCAGGGCCAAAGGACGCGAGCGGCCGAGGTCAACAGGCTCTTGGGCGAAAGGACCAGGTAGAGGCAACAGAGGGCCAGCGTGCCGACCAGGACGTAGCCCAGTCGGATCACGTGCGTGCGATCCACGGCGGCCTCGATCTCGATCTGCGACAGGTCGGCGGCCGCCCGGTGCTCGATCGCCCGGTAAACCGGCTGCGGCACCTCGCGACGATGACCGCGCAGGAGGAGGAAGTTGATCAGGCTGTTCTTCAGCGAGGGGCGGCTCTGCTCGATGGTATGGGCGGCGAAGATCGGGTT
>CAZUAM010000169.1:0-11877 GCA_964618095.1 uncultured Planctomycetaceae bacterium
TGGTGGCGGTCATCGTCAATGACGGCGCCTGGGGCATGATCAAGGCCGCCCAGATCGGCATGTACGGGCGAGACCGCCTTGTCGCAAGCGAACTGGGGCACGTTCGCTACGACAAGTGGGTGGAGGGCTTCGGAGGACACGCCGAGCTTGTCGAAAAGCCTGGGGACATCCGTCCCGCTCTCCAGCGCGCGCTGGCTTCGGGCAAACCCGCTTGCGTCAACGTCATCTGCCAGACTGTGCCCAGATAGGACAAGAAAGCACGCCATGACCTCACGAGAGAATCGTTTGAAACGCCGGGACTTTCTTCAGAAGTCGGTCGCCGGCGCTGCGATGGCGGGATTGGTGACCGTACCACGACACGTGCTGGGAGGTGCGGGCCATACTCCGCCGAGCGAGAAGGTCAACGTCGCCGGCATCGGCGTGGGCAATCGCGGATGGCAGGTCATTCAAATGATGGAAAATCACAACATCGTCGCCTTGTGTGATGTCGATGGGAATTACCTGGCGAAGGCTGCCAATCGCTACGAGAAGGCCAAGACGTACCGCGATTTCCGCAGGATGCTGGACAAGGAGGACAAGAACATCGACGCCGTGACCGTGGCCACAACGGACCACACACACATCCCCGTCAGTGTGATGGCCATGAAAATGGGCAAACACTGCTACTGTGAGAAACCGATGGGTCGCGACGTGCACGAAGTCCGCATGGCAACCAAAGTGGCCAATAGGTACGCCCTGGCCACTCAGCTTGGGACAGGATCGCACGCCGGCTACAACTACCGCCGTGTTGCCGAGTTAATCAGTGCCGGCGCCATAGGAGAAGTCAGAGAAGTCCACGCCTGGTGCGATGAGGCCTGGGGCAACAGGTATCGGCCCAGAGAAACACCTCCCGTTCCGCAGCATCTCAACTGGGATCTATGGCTGGGGCCGGCGCCCTATCGCCCTTACCACCCCTGCTATCACCCCATGGCCTGGCGTAATTGGTGGGGTTTCGGCAACGGGAGGCTTGGCGACATGGGCTGCCACTTGATCGACCTGGCGTTCTGGGCGCTTGACCTGAAGTATCCCGTAACGGCCGAGGCGGAAGGAACGCCCGTGCATCCGGAGGGCACCCCGCTTTGGCTGATTGCCAGTTGGGAGTTTCCCGCGCGCGGCGACCTGCCGCCGGTAAAACTCACGTGGTACGACGGCAGCCGGCGCCCGCAGCAGCAGAAAGAGCATAACATGCCCGACTGGCCAGAGGGCGTGCTGTTCGTCGGCAGCGACGGCATGCTGATAGCCGAATGGGGAAAGCGTGAGCTGTACCCGAAAGAGAAGTTCGCCGATTTCCAGCCGCCGCAACGGACGATTCCCGAATCGATCGGCCACGCACAGGAGTGGCTGGCGGCATGCAAGACGGGCAGCCCGACCCTCTGCAACTTCGACTATTCCGGACCACTGACCGAGACGGTGCTGTTGGGAACCGTCGCCTATCGCGTTGGCAAGAAGCGCGAGTGGGACCCGGTGAACCTGAAGGCCACGAACTGTCCGGAAGCGGACCCGTTTATCCGGCGCGCCTACCGCGAAGGGTGGACACTGTAGATCGGGGCACCAGCCGACCGGCGATGGGTACGTGCCCGGGTAACTCTTACGCTCAAAAAAGGGGAATCCGAATATGAAGAACAACAAGATTGACAGCAAGATGGAAACGATGACATCTCCGTCAATTGGGTTGCGGTTCCTAGCCGCTACGGTGCTGTTGCTGTTGTCCGGCCGGGCCGCGGTGGCCGACGAAGGTGGCTGGACAGCGTTGGGATCTGACGACAACTTCGGCGTGTGGCACCAGCCGACCGGTGATTGGTACGAGGCTGGCGACGCCATGGTCGATCCTAATGACAATAAACGTTTGGCTGGGAAGCCAGGCACCGGCGTATTGATTAACGGCAAAACAGGCCGGACCAAGAGCCTCGTCACCAAGCAGATCTTCGAAGACGTCGAGCTGCACTTGGAGTTCATGGTGGCCAAGGGCTCCAACTCCGGTGTGAGCTTTCATGGCAACTACGAAATCCAGATCCTCGACAGCCACGGCATCGAGAAGCCCACAGCGGGCCACTGCGGGGGGATCTATCCTCGGGCCGAGACGAAGCCAAGCTACCACTACATCGACGAAGGCTCTCCGCCGAAGGTCAACGCCGCCAAACCGCCGGGCCAATGGCAGACACTGGACATCATCTTCCAGTCTCCCAGATTCGACGAAGCCGGCAACAAGACGGCCCACGCCAAATTCGTCAGGGTTGTGCACAATGGCCTGGCGGTCCAGGAGAACCAGGAAGTGCCGTACGCCAGCGGCACGAACTGGGATCGCAAACAGTTTCCCAGGGGGCCCATCATCTTTCAGGGCGACTACGGCCCGGTGGCGCTTCGCAACGTACGTGTGCGGCCCTGGAAGGCCGACGACGAGAAACAATTGAACGTGCCGCCGGAGGGATTTACCGCCCTCTTTAACGGCAAGGATTTCACCGGCTGGAGATTATCGCCCAAGGCCAAGAAATTCTGGTCTATTGAGGATGGGGTACTGAAGTCACACGGGCTTCTTAAGCAGTGGGGCGCGGACCTGGCAACCGAGAAAGAATATCGGGATTTTGTGCTGATGCTTGATTTCAGGATGCCAACAATATCCGACAGCGGAATCAACTTCCGGGGGCTGATTCCAGAGATGGGAAACTTTGGGCAAACGGAGCAGTTCAACCTCAGGTCCAAAGGCGGCATGGGGCACCTGGAAAGCTTCTACTTTATGCCCAAGGACATAAAGAAGAAGATCGAATTGAAAGAACAGGACTGCCCTCATGTGAAGTATATTGATCCGGAAGTCGGGGTCTGGCATACAGTCAAGCTGACCGTGATCGGGAAGAACGTGACGGCCGAGTATGACGGCGAGGTCATAATCGATAAATTTGAGTATCCGGAAGGAATCTTGAGCACGGAGCCGGCAATCATCAGACTGCAGAAGCACGTCTTTGTAGATGGCGATAACCTCGGCAAGATGAATCCTTGTCCCATCGAGTACCGGAACATCTTTATCAAAGAGATCGAGGCAGGACTTTAGACCACGATGCTGAACGTCAGCGAAGGGAAAGTACGGGTGAAGCGGCTCAGCGACGGCAGTACGGTTGACGTGTCGGCCAAACACCGTGTGATCGCGGCTGCTGATCGCGAAATGCTGCCGGTGCCGGCTCCCGCCAAGCCGCGCGAGGTCTAGCCTGTCGCGTTGAGCCCCGGCCTTTGGCCGGAGTGCACGTCGGGAAGAAGGAGTTACTGGAGATAACATGATAACGAGACTAAACGCGTTTCTTGCCTACACTCGTGCAGCAGTGTTTTGCGAGTCCACTTACTTGAGGAGTCCTGTCATGAGATTCCTAACAGCCTGTATGGTTATTCTTTTGCTGACCATTTCTTCGACGTCCAGCGCGCAGTTTCCCTGGCAGAAGCCACCAGCGAGGAGCAAGAAGGCGGTCGCAAACATCTTGGGTCCGACTGCCGAGAAAGAACCGTCGCGCGACCTTAACATCGTCTGGGTTTGGGGCATCGACCGGACTCATGCGGAGGGGACCCACGAGTTCGTCAAGGCAAAGGATCTCTTTGTTGATCTTCTGAAGGCCGTTGGGCGAGTGACCGTTGACACGGCAAAGTTGTTTCCCACCAAATCGCAGTGGGAGAAGGCGGACCTCGTGGTGTTCTATGTTCAATTGCAGGCGCTCAAGAAGCAGGATTTCGATTTGATGGACGATTACCTGCGTGGTGGTGGCCGCCTGATTGTTATGCATGCAGCCATGATCAGCTCCGGAGACGACGTCGCGCAGCGGTTTGGCTTGGCATGGGATAGAAAGGCGACGCGCTGGGGAGTGCTGCCTATTCCATCGAAAGTAAACACCGAGATAGACCACGAGATCTTTCAGCGGTTTCCCGAATCGATCGAGCTGGTCGATGAGCTTTACTGGAACCTGGGGGGAGACCTCAACGAGATCACAGTGCTTGCAACGTCACAGGCCGGTCCCCCCTTTGCATTGAAGGGGCCACCGACGTCCGACCAGCTTGACGGCAAGTCATGGCCGCTGTTTTGGACCAAGCAGATCGGAAAGGGACGGGTTTTCGGCTCAATCCCGGGACATAACCTGTTCACGTTCAACGACGCCTATTTTCGGATCATTCTGTTACGGGCCATGGCGTGGGCGATGAACGAGTCCTTTGACCCCTTCAAGCCCTTGGTCACTAAAGGCCTCAAGTTGAGCCCTTAGTTTTTGTTCGCTTGCCGCTGGAAGACACATACAACCCGGCTCGACCATCTTTGGAGTATGAATTGGGCGGGTTTGTAACAACGCCAAAAGAATGAGGAACCAATGCAAAAGACAAAACGACGCGACTTTCTGAAAGCCGGTGTTAGCGCGGCAGTCGCCATGGGATCACCATGGCCTTTCACAGCTTGTAGAGGATTTGCTCAGGAGGCTTCCTCTAAAATCAACGCGAAAGTAGCTGCAATTCGCGGCGACAATTTGGATTCGATGACCCGAGATGCTATAGACGCGTTGGGGGGCATTCGGACCGTTGTGAACAAAGGCGAGACAGTATTTCTCAAACCGAATTTCGTTTCCTTTCCCTGGGCGAAACACAACAAATGTTTTCACGTTGGTGAATGCACAAAACCTGAGATCATCATCGCCGTCACGGAAGAGTGTCTCAAGGCGGGCGCTGCGGAGGTCGTCATTGGCGAAGGCTCTCACCTGCCAAGATTCGAATGGCAATATGCAATCACTCTGGATGGCAGTACCAATCTAGTAAAGGAAGCGAAACGGCTCAGTTCCCTGTATGATGGAAAAGTCACTTTGGCGTGTTTAGAGTCCGACTCTCCAGGCTGGGTCGAGGTGCCTTCCAAGACTTCACTGGGCAGGATTGCTGTTTCAAGCCTGGTTGCCAAGGCTGACAAAGTAATCTCAATTCCCGTGGCGAAAACGCACTCATGGGCGCAGCTTACACTGGCTTCGAAGAATTTCATCGGCATCACGCCGCTGTCCCGCTATGCGCAATTGATAGCCAATACGTGGTGGAATCGCGGCACCTTTGATCACAGCAGTCCGCAAGCCATTGCGCAGGTATATCTGGATATTGTCAAGGGCGTAAAACCCGATCTTTCCATCATCGATTTCTCCATTGGCCTCGAAGGTAACGGCCCGTCCAAGGGTCAGGGCGGCACGACGGTGAATATGAAAGAACGCCTTGGCTCATGGGCAATCATAGCCAGTACTGACATCATGGCCGCGGACGCGACAGCCGCCCGCATCATGAGCCACGATACAAAAAAGGTGAAGCAGCTCACAATGGGGTTCGATATGGGGTTGGGTGAGATACGAGAACAGTCGATCGAAGTGTTGGGTGAAAAACTCGACGATTTGCGCGTGACATGGAAACCTGCGAAAGTGAGGGGTCACAAGGCGAAGGAGTGACGGGATCACAATTCGGTGCTGGCGGGACGGAAAGCTCCTCATGCGCACCGAGTCAACGCTGTATTCCATTGCCCGTGACGAATAGGCGCAACCCGATGTGAGTTTCATTTGGAGCCAGGGTTGCGAGCAGCGAGCGAGACTGCATCAACCCCTGTACCTCTGGCGCGCCGCATGATACAATCGTTTCTCAACGCTGACAATTGGTATCTTGCGCGTTTCGGCGAATGATCAACACCCCGGCCGGGCAACGCACGGGAGGAACAAGATGACAGGAGCGACTTCCTTCGCCGCAGTCCTTGTTCTCGTTCACTGCTGCTCAAGCGGTGAATCGTCGGATCGAGTTCCCGACGCCCAATCCGGATCGGTCGGACGGTGGGAGCAATCGTTCGAAGCTGGCGATGTCGATGCTTCCGGCAGACTGGTCGGCGGCACCGAAATCATCCATCTGGTATCGCACAAAGGCCGACTCTATGCCGGCAACGGCTACTGGATGGATACGGTTTCCAAGGCACAAATGCCCTGGGCTCAGGTGCTGGTCCTCGATTCACCAGAAGGGAGTTGGGAAGTTGACCTTGCGCTGGGACCGCGGCATCCCCGCGTCACGATATTGAAATCCGTTACATTCAAGACCGACGGCAACGGCGCCGCGCTCGACGTTCCAGCAAGTCTGCTCCTGGCCGGTTCCGATCACCACGAGGTTGGCAAGGCTCCCGTTTACCGCGAGACCAACATCTGGACTCGCGATGATGACGGGAACACTTGGGTCAAGACAACGCTTCAGTCCGGCAAACGCCACCGACGCTCGGTGCGCGCCTTGCTCGTCCATCGCGATCAGAAGACAGGGGTAGATCGCATCTTTGTTGCCGCGGGCGCACTGGGAATCTACAGTGGCGTGTACGACGCTGATGAGCCTGGCAAGATCCGTTGGCACAAGAAACCGGAGCTTGGACCGATTCCGATCCGCCCGATGTCATTCGCCGAGGCGAACGGCAGCATTTACGCCTCGGCTGGAACCTCGGTCTACCGTCGTTCGGACGGACCTTCTCCACAATGGGTGAAGGTCTACTCCGACGATACCCCGGAGCACTGGGAGCTTGGCGGAATACGCGGTTTGACCGCCGTAGCGTCTCCGACCGGTATAGGTGAGTCCCTTCTTTTTTCCCACACGAATCGAATCATTCGCGTCGATCCTGCCAATAGTGACAAGGCCACGATCGAATTGAAGATCGGGGAATTACTGGCGCGGAACTGGGGTCGTCGCATCACGGGCGCCATCATCGCCGCCTACACTGACATGTTGCCACTTACAGACCCCGCCACGGGACAAACGGTCCACATCATCGGCGTTCAGGGCAGAGTGTCAGGGCAACCGACGTTTGGCGGCTGGTATCCAGGCGGATCCTACCTGATCCGATCTGCCGATCAAAGCTATCGCCTTAAGGAAGTCAATGGTCGCTGGAAGCCCGGGAATCCTATCCTGGTCGCCGTCCGAACTTATGCCCTATCACCCTTCCCGGAGGAGGCCGGTAACTACGTCTACTTCGGTGGCTTCGACGCAAACTTCCGTGACGCACACAACACTGCCTGGATCTTCCGCGCAGCGGTCGAAACCGTTCTAACTTGTGACCCGTGAGGGAGACTCCGGGGGATATGTTCTAAGGCAACACTAATGACAAAAAAGCAGGTATCCCATCTTATTCCAGTCGTGAGCATCCTTTTTTTCGCGATGGCTGCCAACGCTCAAGCGGAATTCCGGAATCCGCCCCGAAGTCGGAGCGCCGTACTGAACGGCCCGATTACGAATCCAGGCGCCGAGTTTCCTTGAACGCGACTTCCAGCGAACGCAATGCTGCGGAACCTTCGTTGTGGGACTTGCGAAAACGGCTGACGAAATCCTCGGCGACGGCGTGGTAGTTCGGATTTCTGAGCTTGGTCCTGTAGTCTGCCTCTTCATCGACGGCCTCACTGGAAAGGTAGAGAATCCAAGTCTCCACGTTCCACTTGGGGACCCAAAGTGCAACCCGTTCGTCGTCGTTCCGGTCGGCCAGTCCTGCATCCGTTAACTTGGAAGCGAGATAGCGAAACCTGTATGCCACGGTTTGCTCATCTGCCTCCGTACCGACGAGCAAGGCAATCTGCTGGAAGTTGGCTTTGCTGCGATACGCTCGCACTTCAATGGGATACCGTTTTTCCACCCAATGTCTTGCCGAACCCTGACCGACCGGATAGCCTATGACGTACACTTCGCGGCGGTGAAAGCCCAATTGCAGAAGCACCTCTCGGGCAAAACGTTCCAGAACTCTGTCTTCAACCAGCACGGTTACCCTTACGCCCCTCCTTCGTGCCATGGCTCACTCCCATCCCCTCGCAACAATCTCCGACGCCTTCACCGCATCGTCCCCGGTCCACTCGAACGGCTTCGCTCGAATGGGCCCTGCGTCTTCACGGAAGAATTGCAGGCCGTGATCAGCCGCCAGGTAGTCGATTAGCTCGGGATGGTGAGAAATCAACAGGCACTGGCAACTCTCGTCATCATGCACCCGGTCGGAAACTCGGGTCAGCCACGGCTGAATCTCCCGTAGCGCGACGAAGTTGTCCGGTTCGTCCACGCACAGCGTTGTGTCCGGACCGACCGCCGCGTACAGCATGGTGAACAGTGCAACGAGACAACGCTGGCCTTCGGACAATTCGTTGAACGAGAGTGTGAAAGGTTTGGTCGATTTCGTCGCGGAGTCCTCAGAGAAATCGAAATCGAACTTCAGGACTCGCAACGTCTCGCCCGCTCGCTCGAGCCTGAAATCTTTCAATCCGTCGATGGCACCTTCGCGGAGGCAGTTGCGCAAGCCGGTTCCCGTGTCCACGGATTCTTGCAACAAATGCCGCAGCCACGACACAAGATAGTTTAGATGCCGATCCGGCTTTTCCACTTCGGTCTCACTCTGGTACTCCATCCCCAACGGGTCGGGTGCGAAAAAGTAGACTCGCGCTATGCGGTCGCGAAACCACACAAGACGTTGGTTGTCGGGTCGCTCTGGAATGGTGGGAATAGCAGATCGCGACCAATCGAATGGAAACTTCGGACCGGGTAATCCATCGTTGTGGAAGAGATGCGCATCCGACCCGTCGAATTCGTACAACGTGAGTTGGTCGAACTGAAGCCGCTCAGTCTTGATACGGCTCCTCTGCTTGGCTCGCTCGTGCTCGACTATCAATCGATAGCGGTACCGGCCGCCGTTTCCGGTCAACTCAAGTTCGATGGTCTGCTCAGAGCGTGTGTCCCAGGCAGTGAGCGTGCTCGTGGGAAAGGCCTCAGTTGTTGGGCGTCCCATGACGATGAATTCTCGCAACGTCTCTAAGACGCCAAAGACCGTCGTCTTCCCTGTTCCATTCCTGCCAAGCACTAGCTGCAACGCTTTCGGCTGCCATTCGAAGTTCACAAAGCACTTGTAGTTATCCAGATAGAGCCGCTCGATCATCGGCTTGTCCTTCTCTTCGTTTGTCGAGATTTGGCACGCCCTCTGCGGCCACGTCACCCCAGATAGCTTAGCTTCACGAGACCAAAAACACCAATTCTCGTGACCATCGAAACAGCCGTCAATTGCCCCCCCCAAAAAAGGTATGAGCTAACGAATTCCGGGGGACAGGATTCCGGGTGCATAATTCTGATAGTGAAAAGCTAGGGAAGCTTCATTAGGTTCCGGGTATGGCTAGATTGGCAAGAGTGGTCATTCCCGAAATGCCGCACCATATTACCCAACGTGCGAACCGCCGGCACCAGACCTTCTTTCATGACGAAGACTACGCGGCTTATGTCGAACTCACGGCCGACGGGTGCCGAACCGGAAAACGGGATAGCTCCTGCTCTGTAGAAAACCAGTGATGAGGGTGGCTGAGGCATAGCGCAGCGGTCCCCCAGAGGCTCAACGACTGGGGCCACCTCACACTTCGTTCAGCCGCCAGCCACCCGGGCCTGTTATCCTGGGTTTTCTACAGAGCAGAACAGGTCCGATATTGGCAAAATAGGCAACCTGCCGGCCGTGACCTTAGGCGAGCGGCGGGAAGGGATTTACCGTCGGATTGGGGTTGTCGTCTTGTTGGGCGAGCGGAAGAAGGCAACTTACCCGTAGGATGGAATGGGATTACAGTAGGACGGAATGGCATTCCGTCCCGGTCGGATTACCAATCCGACCTACACGGTAAACCTTTTCCTGCCGCTCGCCTTACGGGGTGGACGGTGGGCAGAGGCGCTTCATCTTCGGCGGGCGGCCCGCCGAGCGGCAACTCGACCCCAACCCCAGACGCTTGCGATCTTCTTCTGCCATTCGGGCGTACCGTACGGCCGACTACGCTGCACACTGCGACGCATGACCGAGGACTACTGGAAATTACCCAGCTTGCCAATATCGGACCTGTCCCGTTTTCTCGTTCCAGGACACCGACGAGACCACGTCTGCCGAAGACTCTCTGCCTCCGATAACGCCCCAAGAGAGTCGTCCCGAATGACTCCGACCGATAAGTAACAGACCCTCACGGAGGGGCCGCCCAGGATGGCGGGTTACGCAGCGATCTCGTATACTTTGCCACTGAAGCAGCCAAGATGGCTATTGACTGGTTCGCCGCGAACTTCAAGAAGTGACACGCTCGAGAAAGGTAACACAATGTTCACACAAGGTCGATTTCTTGCAGCGGCGGCGGTATGTCTTCTCGTTGTCTCCTGGTGGCTTC
This sequence comes from uncultured Planctomycetaceae bacterium, assembly GCA_964618095.1. Classification (GTDB taxonomy): domain Bacteria; phylum Planctomycetota; class Planctomycetia; order Pirellulales; family Thermoguttaceae; genus CAZUAM01. The sequence continues at coordinate 10,203 of CAZUAM010000169.1, forward strand.
CCGGTACAACCCGAGCGGCGGACAACTGGCCGCAATTCCGCGGGCCCGTGGCGTCGGGAGTTAGTGCCGGCTCCAGGTTGCCCGATACCTGGAGCGCGGCGGACCGCGTCGCGTGGAAAACACAGATCCCGGGCCGCGGATGGTCCTCGCCGATCATCTGGGGCGAGCGGATCTTCATCACCACCGCGATCAAGGAAGGGGCAGAACCCGAAGCGGTCAAGAAAGGACTCTATCTCGGCGGCGATCGACCGGCGCCGAAGCAGGTGCATCGATGGATGGTCTACTGCCTGGATCTCGATACCGGCAAGATCGTCTGGGAGAAGGACGTTCATCGCGGCGTTCCCCAACACGGTCACCATCTCAAGAACAGCCTGGCTTCGGAGACCCCGGTCACGGACGGTGAGCGCGTGTACGCCTATATCGATAACGTGGGCATGTTTTGCTTCGACTTCGAGGGAAAGCTGTTATGGTCGAAGCGATGGGAAAGTGTGCCGACGCGTTTCGGCTGGGGGACGGCCGCCTCGCCGGTGTTGCATGGCGAGCGTATCTACGTGGTCAACGACAACGAGAAGGAATCCTTCTTGGTCGCACTGAACAAAACGACAGGCGAGCGGATCTGGCGCGTCAAGCGCGACGAGAAATCCAACTGGGCCACACCGCTTGTATGGGAAAACAAAAAGCGGACCGAGATCGTCACCCCCGGCACCGGCAAGATCCGCTCCTACGGGCTCGATGGTCAATTGCTGTGGGAGTTGGGTGGAATGTCCGTGATTACAATTCCCACGCCCTTTGCCGAGCACGGACTGCTCTACGTCACCTCCGGATACGTGATGGATCGACGCAAGCCGCTGTTTGCCATCCGCCCCGGCGCCGTCGGCGATATCTCTTTGCAGGAGGACCAGACCGGCAACGAGCACATTGCCTGGTGTCAGAAGAAGGCGGGCCCCTACAATCCGTCGCCGATCATCTACGGCGATTACCTGTACGTCTTGTACGACATGGGACTGTTGGCCTGCTACGACGCGGTGACCGGCGAAGAGGTCTACGGCAAGCGTCGCATCGGGCCCGGAGCGAGGGCCTTTACCGCGTCGCCTTGGGCCTATGACGGCAAAATCTTCTGTCTCAGCGAAGACGGCGACACGTTCGTGATCCGCACCGGGCCCGCGTTCGAGCTTCTCGGCAAGAACAGCCTGGGCGAACTGTGCATGGCCACGCCGGCGATCGTCCGCGATGGCCTGATCGTCCGTACCGAATCCCACCTTTCCCGCATCAAGTAGCAGGGGGCCCGTTCTGCAGCCGGCACCGTATTCGCCATGGTAGGCGGCTGAATTCCGTGGCCCGCGGGGCCAGAATACTCCGCCGGGCTGCAAGTCTTTCTAGCCTGCGGTCAAAGCACCCAACTGACCTCCAATCTCCTTGAAAACTCAGCGTTTCATCGCCTCTGAATCCCAGAATCTCGGCCGAACCTGACCATCAAAGCAGTGGTGGTCCAGTGGATGCGAGAGAAGGCCCTACCCACCTGCTCCGTGAGCAAGTAGCCTCTTCCCTTTCTCCCTTCGGGAGCGGGCCGAGGTGAGGGGATGGGCGGCGGCACCCGCGCATAGAAAAGGGGGCAACCGGCTTCGGGCCGGTTGCCCCCTGGGTTCGATCAGGTCGAAATCAGCTTCTCCGCCGC
>CAZUAM010000170.1:0-11761 GCA_964618095.1 uncultured Planctomycetaceae bacterium
TGACGTTGGGGATGTCGCGGGTGAACTCCTCGCGGCCGAGCTTGGTCTCGCGGATCTCGATGTCGAACTCCTCGATGTGGATCGAGGTGTAGGCATCGTTTTCGACCAGCTCCTCGCTGATGATGATGGCGTCCTCGAAGTTAAACCCGTCCCAGGCCATGAAGGCCACCAAGATGTTGCGCCCCAGGGCCAGCTCACCCAGGTAGGTGGCCGCCCCGTCGGCAATCACCTGGCCTTTCTCCACCTTGTCACCCACGGCAACAATCGGCTTCTGGTTCTGGCAGGTCCGCTCGTTCAGTCCGATGAATTTCCTCATCGGGTAAACGTCGTTGCCGATCTCGATCCTCCGGGCATCGACGTAAGTGACGGTTCCTCTGCGTCGGGCATGGACGGGCATGCTGGAGTTTTGGGCAGCCTCCTTTTCCAAACCCGTGGCCACCAGGGGTGGCTCGGTAACCAACAGCGGAACGGCCTGACGCTGCATGTTCGACCCCATCAAGGCCCGGTTGGCGTCGTCGTGCTCCAGGAACGGGATCAGGCCCGCCGAAACCCCCACCATCTGGGCCGGGGCCACGTCGATGTATTCCACGGTCTCGACGGGGATCATCTCGAAGTCCCCGTGGTGTCGGGCGATGATCGTCTCGCCGGAAAGCCGCCCATTATCCGTGGGAGCGTCGGCCGGCGCCAGGTAAGCCTCGTGCTCCTGGTCCGCCCGCAGCCACTCGATCTGATTGGTCAATTTCCCGTTCTTGATCTTCTGGTAGGGAGTGACCAGGAAACCGTACTCGTCTACGCCGGCGTAAATGGCCAGGCTGGAGATCAGACCGATATTGGTGCCTTCCGGGGTTTCGATGGGGCAAATCCGGCCGTAGTGCGAAATGTGGACGTCGCGGACCTCGAAACCCGCTCGCTTGCGGTTCAATCCACCAGGCCCCAGCGCCGAAAGCCTCCGCTCGTGGGTCAGCATCGACAGGGGGTTGGTCTGGTCGACCACCTGGGAGAGTTCGCCGCGGCCGAAGAAATACTCGATGGCCGCCGAGATGCTTTTGGGGTTTACCAGGCTGCGGGGCGTCATGTCCTCCACGTCTTTCAGACTCATGCGTTCCTGGACGGTCCGGCGCAGCTTCAGAAAACCCTTCCGCAACTCGTCGCAGGCCAGCTCGTCGATGGTCCGCAACCGCCGGTTTCCCAAGTGGTCGATGTCGTCGACTTCGACCCCCGGATCGTTGTCCCGCAGCCGCAACAGGTACTTGATCGAGGCGATCAGGTCGTCGGGGCGGAGGGTCATTTCCGACTCGGGGATGTCCAGGCCCAGCTTGCGGTTGATGCGGAATCGCCCCACCCGACCCAGCCGGTAACGGTTGGTGTCGTAGAATTTTTCGGCAAACAGCGAGCGGGCCTTCTCCAATTGGGGCGGGTTGCCGGGCCGCAGACGCTGATAGATCCGCAGCAAGGCCTCCTCGTGGCTGGCCGTCCCGTCGTCGGCCAGGGCATTCAGCAGCAGGGGGTTTCTCGGATTGGACATCACCTCAACCTCTTTCAGGCCCGAGGTGCAGATCGTCTCGGCGGCGTTCTTGGTAAACTTCTGACCGCACTCCACCAGGATTTCCCCCGCCCGCTCGCTCTCGGCCGGATAAACCACGTCGCTGACCGCCAGCTTGCCCTCGATCTTCACCGCGCTGCGCCCGTCCACGATCTTCACGCTCTCCGTCTCGTAAAACACCCGCAATAGGTCGGCGTCTTCGCCGTACTCCGGATCCATCGCCCTCAGCAGCGTCATGATCGAAAACTTGCCGCTCTGGTCGATTCGGACCGAGAGGCTTTCCTTTCGGGTGACGTTCAGTTCGATCCAGCTTCCGCGTTCGGGGATGATCCGGCAACTGTGCAGGCGGCGTTCGCCGCCCCCCTCGATATCCAACACGAAGTCCACCCCGGGACTGCGGTGAAGCTGGCTGACCACCACCCGTTCGGCACCGTTGATGATGAACTCACCGCCGCCGAGCATGATCGGAACGTCGCCCAGATAAACCTCCTCCTCGATCGGCTCTTCCTTGGTCAACCGCAGCCAGACCTTGAAAGGACGACCGTAGGTCAGTCGCAATTGGCGGCACTCGTCGGGTTCGTAGCGGGGTCTGCCCAACTCGTAGCGGATGTATTCCAGCCGCAGCGTCTTGTCGTAGCTTTCAATGGGAAAAATCTCCCGCAGCACGCCCTCGATCCCCTCGTCCTTCCGCCTCTCCTGAGGAACGTCGTATTGCAGGAAGTTCTCATAGCTGCGGGTCTGGATCTCAGTCAGGTCGGGAAGGGGGTGGGGGAGTCGGAGCCTGCCGAAGGTGCGGATTTCTTTGGGCACCAAACGTCGTTGAGCCGTGGTCGCCATAAGCTATCACCCTCCTAAATAAAGAGGAATCAAAGACTCACCTACAAAGGACTGGCCCGCAGGCCAACCTCGGCCGTAAAGGCCCGGCACGCCACTCCCCTACACGGCCGAGCCCTTTGGGAATCCTCGCGGTCCTTGGGAATCGAGTAAGGCCAAGCAAGTCCTGCCCGCGCACAAGGCAATTTTCCCTCGGCGAGGGCGGTTGACATAGAGAAAAGCGAGCTGTTCCTCGTTCAGCACTACTTGATGGACACCGTCGCGCCGGCCTCTTCCAGGGAAGTCTTCAACTTCTCCGCGTCTTCCTTGGAAAGGCCTTCTTTGACCTTCGCCGGCGCCTTCTCGACCAGGTCCTTGGCCTCTTTCAGTCCCAGCGCGGTCGCGGCACGCACCACCTTGATTACGCCAATCTTCTTTTCGCCGAAGCTCTCCAGAACCACGTCGAATTCGGTCTTCTCTTCCTCCGTCGGAGCGGCGCCGCCGCCATCCCCGGGGGCCATCATCACCGGAACGCCGCCGCCAGCCGGCTGGATCCCGTGGACCTCTTCCAGGTAGTCGCTCACCTCCTTGGCTTCCTTGAGCGTCAGGCCTACGATCTTCTCGCCCAACTCCCGGGCCTGATCGGAGAATTCGCGGGTTGGTTCATCTGTGGCCATCACAATCACTGTCCTTTCTCACTTCGAGCGGGCGGCACGACCGTCAGTTGCAGCCGGCTGCCGACACAACATACATTCGTCGTATGGTTTAGTTTTTCTCCCGGGATCGCTCCCGGGTTACGCTTCTTCTTCCTCTGCTTGCCGGTGGATTTGCCCGGCCAGAACGCCGCTCGGACCCGTTAGTTGACCGACCAGATTCGCTCCGGGACTGAGGATCTGGCCCAGCAATATGCTGAGTTGCTCCCTTCGGTTGGGCCACCCGCTGACCTCGGCGACCTGCGCACCGCTGAGTCGCTGGCCGTCCATCATTCCCCCGCGAGGCTCGAAGGCAGCGTACTGCTCGTCCTTGGCCAGTCGGGTGACCTCCTTGGCCAGGCTGACGACGTCTTCGCCTCCCCAACAAACCGCCGCCGTGCCGGTCAGCCCCTCGAACATGGCCGAAAGCGGCGTTCCCGCGGTGGCTCGGGCAGCCAGGCTGTTCCTGACCACCATCAGGTTCATGTCCTTGGCCTGAAGCTCCGTTCGCAGCCGGTTATCGGCGTTGGCGTCCAAACCGATCACGCTGACCAACAGCGCGTCGTTGACGCCGCTGAGACGTTCGCGGAGGTGATCGGTAATCAGGTTCTTAACGTACTTGCTCATGTTGTCGCTGGATCGTCTCGCGTGTCGTCACAAACACCTTGCCCGGTAGCCGGCGGCTAACAGCCGCCGGAGTTGTCCCGACAGGCGTTGCCTGCCGGCTATTGGCCTCTCCAACAAGACCCGATTCTCCCCTTAAGCGGGTTGGACGCGTACGCTGGGACTCATCGTGGCAGTGATCGCAATTCCCTTGACGTACTGTCCCCTGACCGCGGCCGGCCTCAGGTTGACCACACGATCGATGAAGCTGCGGATGTTCTCGGCCAGCTTCGGCTCCTCGAAGCTCAGCTTTCCCACCACCGCGTGCACGTTGCCGCCCGAGTCGTTGCGGAACTCCACTTTTCCCGCCTTGTACTCCTTGACTATCTTGCCCACCTCCGGAGTGACCGTCCCGGCGCGCGGCGAAGGCATCAGGCCGCGAGGTCCCAAGATCCGCCCCAGCGGGCCCACGATCCCCATCATGTCCGGCGCGGCAATGCAGACGTCGAAGTCCGTCCAGCCCTCCTTGATTTTCTCGGCCAACTCCTGGCCGCCGACCTCATCGGCCCCCGCCTCCCGGGCCTCGTCGATCTTCTCTCCCTTGGCAAACACGATCGCCCGAAGCGTCCGCCCGATACCGTGCGGCAAGACGATCGAACCACGCACCAGTTGGTCGGCCTGTTTGGGGTCGATCCCCAGCCGCATGGCCACCTCCACGGACTGGTCGAACTTCGTGGTGTTGAACGTTTTCAACAGCCCTACCGCTTCCCCCAGCGGCAGAGCTTCCTTGCCCGGAGACTTCTCTCCGAGGGCCTTCATTCGTTTGGATTGTTTGACCATGGCCAACCATCAACTTTCGGCTATCACCAGGTCGCCGTGCCGGCGACCGCTAAACGATCATTTCGTCCAGCCCCTCAACCCTCAACTCTCAACTCTCAACCTCAATCTCCAGGCCCATGCTTCGGGCGGTTCCTTCGATCAAGCGACGGGCGTGGTCGAGGTCTCGGGCGTTCAGATCGGCCATTTTCGTGTTGACGATCTCCTCGATCTGCACGGAGTTGACCTTGCCGGCCTTCTCCCGGTTGGGTACCCCGGAACCCTTGGCTATCCCGGCAGCCTGCTTCAGCAAGGCGGCTGCCGGGGGACTCTTGGTAATGAAGTCAAAGCTGCGGTCGGTATAGACCTGAACCACCACCGGAATCGGCATTCCGCCGGCGTCCTTGGTGCGATCATTGAACTGCTGGACGAACTGCCCCAGGTTGATCCCGAACCGCCCCAGCGCGGTTCCCACCGGCGGAGCCGGGGTAGCCTGGCCGCCGGGAATCTGAAACTTCGCTTTTCCCGCCAGTTGTTTTGCCACTTGCTCTACCTGCTCAAGTTGCCTCGAGTTCCCAATAACCGAAATCCACCAGCACGGTCCGCCCAAATATGTTCATCTGCACCTTCACTTCTCCCTTGCCCTCGTCGATGCTGACTACGTCGCCTTCTTGGCCCACCGAAACCCAGGGCTTCTTGTTGATCTTCACGTGATCCCCAATGCTGAAGCTGATCTTCAGCTTGGGTGCCTTCTCAGTCTTTTCTACCTCCGTGGCAAGAATTCGAGAAACTTCGTGCGGCGGCAGGGGCGTGGGATGCCCCGTCGGCCCAGTAAAATCGCCGATGCCGGGTGTCTCCCGAACCAGGAACCACGTGTCGTCGTTGATTGCCATCTGCACGGCCAGGTAGCCCGGGTAGAGCTTCCGCTTGGTCACCCGCTTCTTGCCCCCCTTGAATTCCGTCACCTTCTCGGTGGGCACGATCACCTGGCCGAAGTATCGCCCCAGACCGGCAATCGCCACCCGACGCAGCAGACCCTCACGAATCGGCTCCTCCCGGTTGCTCTGCACCTTGAGGATGTACCAATCCATGTTCTCCGACTCGGGCTCCTCCTCGGCCGGTTCAGCCGTTTCGGGCGGTGGACCGGTGAGCGGCTGCTCGGCCGCGACTTCCGCCACCCCATCGCCGGCCGGCTCGGCCAACTCGTCCTGCTCGGCTTCCCCTTCGGCGGGAGCCGTCTCGGCCGCCGTTTCGGCGGCAACCGGTTCGGCCGCTGTTTCGGCGGGAGCCGTCTCGGCCGGCGTTTCGGCGGCAACCGGTTCGGCCGCTGTCTCGGCGGGTGCCGTCTCGGCCGGGAATTCTGCCACCGCATCAGCAGGCAACTCGGCCAACTCGCCCTGCTCGGCTTCCCCTTCGGCGGGAGCCGTCTCGGCCGCTGCGCCCACCTCGGCCGCCGGGTCCGGGGCCGGGCCGGCTTGCCCAACACCATGCTGCTCCGAGGCATCCTCGGGCACGCCGTGCGGCTGCTCGGTCGCGTTGCTCGGCTGGTCGGTCACGCCTGATTTCCCGTTCGGCTTGTGCTTAAGCGCAAGGTAGTCTCAAAACCAGGGTCTAAGAACTCTCGATATCGCAACGAACAAGACTCTCCAATCCAAGCCGAGTCCAGCCATGGCCGCTTCGGCGGGTTTCTCTTCCGGGAAGATCTTCAGGAAGTCGAAGAACCATCGCCAGAACGAGTCGAAGCCGAACAAGATCGCCGCCAGGAAGAAGATCGTAAACAGCACCACCATCGAGGCCCGGAACAGTTCCGCTCGGCTGGGCCAGGAGACCTTGTTCATTTCTGCTTCCACGGCGATGAGGAAGTCGGCGAAGGCAGGAACGTTGACGATGCGGTACGCAATCCACAGCCCGGACACCAACAGCACGCCGGGCAGCCATAAGTTGAACCCGGTCTGCTTGTTTAGGTTCTTGACCCACTCCCAATCCGACTCCTTCAGCGCCAAGCTCAACTGCCAGAGCCCCAGGCCCGCGATGACGGCCATGGCCACCCAGGTGACCTGCCGGGTGATGCGGCCTTGGCTTCGCTTGTAGATGCCGGCATGAATCAGTTCCTGAAAAAACGCATTCACCGGGGAAGAACTTTCTGTAAGATCTGCATTAGTGCATGGCAGGGGCGGAGGGACTCGAACTCTCAACCGCTGGTTTTGGAGACCAGTGCTCTACCAATTGAGCTACACCCCTGCACGTTGGCTCATGACTCCCGTCCGCCCGGACATCATCCAAATGCCTGGGTAGCTTTGCTCGCCTTCTCAGCACGTGCCCTGACCGCGGCCGCTACGTGACTACCTTGGTCACCACGCCCGACCCCACCGTCCGGCCGCCTTCGCGGATGGCAAACCGCACGTTCGCGTCCATGGCAATCGGCGACATCAACTCCACGCCCAGCTTGACGTTGTCGCCGGGCATGCACATTTCGGCGCCGCCCAGCAGGTTGGCCGAACCGGTGACGTCGGTGGTGCGGAAATAGAACTGGGGTCGGTAGCCGCTGAAGAACGGGGTGTGCCGCCCCCCTTCCTCCTTCGAAAGGATGTAGACTTCCGACTCGAACTGGGTATGCGGGGTGATCGATCCCGGCTTGGCCAGCACCTGCCCGCGCTCGACCTCGTCCCGCTTGATCCCCCGCAACAGGCAACCCACGTTGTCACCCGCACGGCCCTGATCCAGGGTCTTGTTGAACATCTCCACCCCGGTGCAGACGGTCTTCCGCGACTCGCGAATCCCCACGATTTCCACGTCCTCACCGGTCTTGATCGTGCCCCGCTCGATCCGCCCGGTCGCCACCGTGCCCCGACCTTCGATCGAAAACACGTCCTCGACCGCCATCAGGAAGTCCTTGTCCACCTCGCGCACCGGCTCGGGAATGTGCGCGTCGATGGCCTCCATCAACTCTGCGATGCATTTGGTGTTCTCCGGATTGTCCGGATCGTTGTAGGCCGAGAGCGAGTCCCCGCGGATGATCGGAATGTCGTCGCCAGGAAAGCCGTACTTGGACAGCATCTCCCGCAGCTCCAGCTCGACGATCTCCAGCAGCTCCTGGTAGTCTTCTTCGTCCTTCGCCATCTGCCTGACTAGGTCGACCTTATTGAGGAACACGACCAGGGCGGGCACGTTTACCTGCCGGGCCAGCAGGACGTGCTCGCGAGTCTGCGGCATCGGACCGTCGGCTGCCGAGACGACCAGAATCGCCCCGTCCATCTGGGCTGCACCGGTGATCATGTTCTTGATGAAGTCGTGGTGGCCCGGGCAGTCGATGTGGGCGTAGTGCCGGTTCTCAGTTTCATATTCCACGTGCGCGACCGCGATGGTCAACGTCTTGGTCGCGTCACGCACCGTACCGCCCTTGGCAATATCGCCGTACGACTTGAACTTGGCCAGACCCTTGCGCGACTGCGCGGCCAAAATGGCCCCGGTCAGCGTGGTCTTGCCGTGGTCAATGTGGCCAATGGTGCCCACATTGACGTGGGGTTTGGTTCGTTTGAAAACTTCCTTGGCCATTCTTTCTCCCTACGTTGAATCAAGCGAGTAGTTTTGAATTAACCTAGACGGACCGAAATACTGGCTCAGGTATTGGAACGACCGGCAAAAGAGCTGCTGATGGGACTCGGACCCATGACCTCGTCCTTACCAAGGACGCGCTCTACCAACTGAGCTACAGCAGCCAAGTAAGGTTCTTCGAGCCCCCGTTGGGCCGATAAGGCCACGCCCCGCGGCACTCTTGTAGTCGATTCTCCTGGCTACTTCCTGGTTCGGGCTGCTGCCCACACTGATATCATCCGACCCCGCTCGGTCTGATCGCCGCCTCGACCTCCGCCCCCAACGCCCCGGCAGAGCGGGTGAAGGGAGTCGAACCCTCGTCAATAGCTTGGAAGGCTATGGCTCTACCGTTGAGCTACACCCGCACGCCATGATGACGAATCCCCAATGTCGGATGCCGAAAGCGTGCCGCTGCCGCGGGTGTTGTTAGTCCCTCCCTTTCGTGATTCGACATTCGTCCCTTCGTCATTCTCTACTGGGGGGTGCAGGATTCGAACCTGCGAAGGCATTGCCATCAGATTTACAGTCTGACCCCTTTGACCGCTCGGGAAACCCCCCGCACCTGGTTCTTGAAGGTCTTCGTCGGCGACCGGCCCTGTCAGATTGCCCCGATCGTTCGCAATGTGAGCCGGGGTGTGCGCAAACAAGGGATTTCCTTACGAGCTAGCGGAGGGACTTGAACCCACAACCTGCTGATTACAAATCAGCCGCTCTGCCGATTGAGCTACGCTAGCCGATCGAGCCCAACACGCGAATCTGTTAATATACCTAACCTCCCGGCCCACGCAAGGCAGATGGACCAGAAAAGGCAAATCCCGGCAGCCGATTTCCAAGAAACGGCCCCAGTGACACCCTGAGGAGGGTAAAACGGCCCCTTTCGCCACCCCACGCACGGACAAACCGCCTCCGATACCCCCAGAAGGGCTGCCATCCCCGACCACCCCCGCCAAGCCAAAACAGCATATTTTACCGACCATCCTAAACAACGACAACCCCGCGCCGCAATCGGTTCAATCCAAAATCTGCAATATGCATCCTCCAATTCTCAATCTCGAATCTGCAATGCCTCTCCTGCCCCCACCATGGCAGGGGATCCGGGTAGGTCATTTCGCGGCAATCGAGCAGGGCTGAGTAGGTCCGGCTGTCCCGGACGCCGATCAGCCGTTCCGGTCGCCGGTCCTGAACCTTGCCACCCCAACCCTAGTCTTTCGGCGGCTCGATGCCCAAGTCGCGGACCGTCAGCAGGCTGGATAACCTGTAACCCCGCGCCCCAAAGGCCTCGGCGCCGCCCTCCATGCGGTCGATCACGGCCACCACCCGGCCGACTTGCAGGCCGAAAGCCTCCGCCCGTTCGATGGCCGTAAGCGACGATCCGCCGGTGGTGACCACGTCTTCGACGATGACCACGTCGTCGCCGGGCCGGACGGGTCCCTCGATGTACTGATTGGTACCGTGGCCCTTGGACTGTCTGCGGACCATAAAGCCGGCCACGGGAGTCCCGCGGACGGCAGACATCGTAACCACCGCCGCGGTGATCGGATCGGCCCCGATCGACATCCCGCCGACGGCCGACGGCATGGCCTCCGCCTCCAACATGTCCAGGATCCCCTCGCCCACCAACCGGGCACCGGTGGGGTCCAGCGTGACTTGTTTTCCGTCGAGATAATAGCTGGCCTTCTTGCCCGAGGTGAGCGTAAAGTCGCCGAACTTCAGGGCCTTCTCCCGAACCAGCGCGATCAAAGCCTGTCTGTCGTACATCGGCGGGGCTCCTCAAGCAGAACTGCGGTCCGCTTGCCCCACCTATACCACGGGCGCAACGCGTGCGGAAGGGGGGCTCTGAATCTATGAATGCTGAATGCAGAATGCAGAATGCAGAATGGGGCGGATGGGGAATCGCCCCTGCTACAAGTTGCCCTCCCATTCGCCCTCACCGCCGAATCACGACCCGCGAGCCGATCGAGAGGATGCCGAAGATGTCGTCGATGTCTTGATCGCCGAGGCAGACCGAGCCTGGTCCTCCGATGCGGTGGAGGTTCTGAGGATTGTCCGTACCGTGGATGCCGACCTGGTTGCCCAGGTCGATCCAGAAACCTCCCCAAGGGTTATTGTTGGGATCGCCGGCGCCGGGGGTGATGTCCTGGCCGTAGCGTACAGGGTTGACGATCTTGTCACGGACCACGTAGGAGCCCTCCAGGTTCGGGTGATCCCGCCCCACGCCGATGGGAAAGCGTCCGGCGTAGCGGCCCCCCAGCATCAAGGTCAGCTCATACTTGTCCAGCTCGATCAAGGCGCTGAAGGGTCCGCGGACGACCTTCAGCTCCCGGCCCGGCTCCAGACGCTGCGGATCGCGGATGCCGTTGATCCTGGCCAGTAGTTGTCCCGGGACGTTGTAGGTCTCCGCGATTCGCTCCAGCGTATCACCCTGCCGGACCCGGTAGGGCGGTTCCAACAGATGCTGGCGTGAATAGATGACGGTGCCGGCCAGTTGATCGAGCAGCTTGGCTACCTTTTGGGCCTCCTCGGGCGGGACGTCGGGGTTGTCGTGCAGGGCAGTGAGCACCAGATGGGCCTCGGCCAGGCGGCCCTCGGCGAGTTTCAGGTGGATGGCCTGAAGGAAGGCCGCGAACTTGTTCTCAGCGCCGGTCTGGGGCGATCGGCCGGCGGGCGGATTGGACGTCAGCCCCTGGCTGCTGCGGAGCGAATTGGAGGAAAGCCCCTGCTGGTCGGCATGGCCCGGCCGTGTCTGGGGATTGCCTGCCCCAGGGGCAGGACTCGGTGGGACGACGTTGCTCGACGCCCCGGCGTCGCCGTTGGAAGAATAGGTAGACGGTGCGCCGTTGGCCCGGGTCCCGATAGGCGGAGCGGAATGCGCCGGGGAACCATACGGCGGGGCGGCTGTGGCCCCAATGGCCGCCGTGGGCGGGTCCGCCACCGACGGCCCTCCACCGGGGGCTGCCGTCGGGCTGGAGGAAAACCGCGGTGCCGTATCCGTCCCGGAACCGGCTGGCGGAAACTGGGGCGTCGCCGCCCCGGGCCCGGGGATCTGGACCTGCGGGGCCACCGGCCAGACCGGGGCATCCTCCGACGCGGCAGGTGTCTCCGCATTCCGGTTGATCGACACGTATACCCCGTAGGCAACGGCGCCCAACACGGCAACAATAAACAAGGTCTTCAGCGAGTTCATGATCGTCCTCCTTGACGAATCACGTCAATTGCGATTTCTTGCCGGAAGCCGGCGGCTGAAAAAGTAGACCTGAGGAAACGCCATGCCTGGCAACGACCGATGGTTTGAAGAACCGGGCGATGAACTCCTCGATAACGAGTTTCCTGAGGAAGACGAGTCCGACGATGACCTCTGCGAAACGGTCCCTTGTGCCCAATGTGGTGCCGAAATCTACGAGGACGCCGTGCGATGCCCGGCCTGCGGGACCTACATCACCCACCAGAGCAGCGTCTGGTCGGGGCGGCCGGTCTGGTGGATCGTCCTGGGGTTATTGGGCATCTTGGCCGTGATCCTGGTTTTCCTGCACTATTGGAACTGATGGGCCTCCCGACCCCACTCGTCCGCACCGACACAAAGGGGGCCTATCATAAGAAAAGTCGCCGACCAATGCTACACCAGATAGTAAGTAGTGATCAGTGGGATGCAGGAACGCACTTTCCCGCAGTCGCGGACGTGACACCATTGCTTGCTTCGATT
>CAZUAM010000171.1:0-11752 GCA_964618095.1 uncultured Planctomycetaceae bacterium
TGATCGCAAATCCCTTCAGGAACCCCAGTACGTCGGTGAACCACATCCTGACGAATTTGACGTTGTGCTCCTTGGCTGCTTTGAGCACACTCTCCTTGCCTTGCTGCTTCCTGTCTTCCATGCTTCGCTCCTTTGCCTTGCTGGAGTCTGACGCAAGGGCGTGCTGGGCCTGATCACCTGCCCTGACGCAGCGTGCGTTTTCGACGGGCACGGCAAACGTCTCGCCGCCTCGCGTCTCTGCCCATTCCGATTCGGGATTTGGGCATTTAGGGATTTGGGGATTTCGCCGCAAGCAAACCCCGATCCCTAGACCCCTAAATCCCGAAATCCCTATTCGCGGCACCAAGCTCCATAGGTTATCCGGCAGCGAACGTTCCTGCAATACGGTCTCGGTGGCTGCCCTTGTGAACCTCTGCGGGCGGCTCACTCAGGTTATGTCTGCCGGGCGGAAACCCACGTCGTTCGCCCGCTGCCAGGAACACCCTGAGCGGCGGAAGGGGCTCGCGGCTCAACCAGCCTCCGCAAGGAAGCCGAATTGCTCCTGCCCGGCCACTGCTCTACAAGGTCAGCACGTCACTGCCCTCGCGGCACCTCTCCAACAACTTGTCTCTCAGACGACCTGAAACGAGAAATGGTGGTAGCCGCTGTAGCCGACGGGTTGACTGGTGCATTGCACACACTCTACAGCGACAACACAAACTCTACCAGTTCGTCGATCTGCCGGTCGTTGAGCTTGCCGATATCGCCACGCTGCCGGCCGTGCTTGCCCCGGGTGATCAATTCCTTGACCGTTCGGTAGCGACCGTCGTGCAGGTAGGGGGCGGTCCGCCAGACCTCGATCAGGGTCGGCGTGTCGAAGCTCGCATGGTGGTCCCACGGTCTCTTCGTGGCTACGTTGTAGGCGGCCAGGTCGGTGTACAGCGGGGCCGGATGGCACTGGTAGCAGCCGGTCCGGTTGCTTTCGAACAGACTGCGGCCTCGCACCGCGGCCGGGCTAAGCCGGCCGTTCTCCAAGTGCGGACTGGGGACCGGCCGCAGGGCCTTCAGATATCCGTCGATCACCGCGGCCTCCTCTTCACCCACCACCCCAAACAGGATGTGACTCAGGCCGGCGCGGACCGCCGCTGCGGCCGCAGGGCGAACCCCCGCGGCCATCGCCGGCGGGGTCCGGTGGGCCAGGAGCATACTCCTGGTGTTTTTCGAGTTGCCCACGCCGTCGTTGACCAGGTCCCAGTTCAGCCCGTCCACGCGAGCCTCCGGATGGCAACTGCCACAGCTCTGCCAATGCTGGAAACAGAGGGTAGCATCGTGAAAGAGCATTTCGCCGCGCCGCTGGACGGTTGGCTGCGGCTTGGGGCCCAGAGCGATGGTGCTTACCGGGCTGGCAGGGCTGGATTGAAGATCGACGACGGCCAGGCTGTCGCTGAAGTATTCGGCCACGTAGGCCTTGGAACCGACGACCGCCAATCCCCGCGGACCGTTGCCCGGCAGCTTCACCCGCCGCCGCAAGCCGGCCAGAAAAGAGAGGTTGTCCGGTACGCCCGCGGCCGTGCCCGCCGTATAGAGGTCGGGGGGATCCTCGAGGTATCCGTCCTCGCCTGCCCCCAAGGCGGCCCGCCGGCGGCGGAAATAGTCCAGCAGCTCCGTGCGGTCGTCGTAGAACCTCGGGTCTTGCACCTCGCCCGGCTCGGCGCGGGCCGGCGGCGCCAGCAGCTTTTTGAGCAGAGCCGGCGCGTCGATCACGCTCAGCTCGTGTGTGCCGGCGTGGGCCACACAGATCGACTTGCCCTCAGCGCTGCAGGCCACGCCCCAGGGATTGGCCGCCCCCAGTTTCACGTCGTCCAACGACACGGTGTTAAGCAGCTTGCTCTCTCTTGTGTCAATCACGCTCAGTGCGTTGACGTTCATCCACCCGTACTCCACCTGCGTGGTAGGCAGCTCGTAGTGGGCCAGGATATGCGTCACGTACGCGTATCTGCCGTCGGGCGACAGGCAGATGTCCCGCAGGTCCGTCGCGCCGCTGGGAAGGCGAATCGCGCCGAGCCGATGGGTGCGGGTATCGATCAGCGTTACCACCGCAGCCACTTGGTACCCGTCCGCGCGGCCGGCCGGCAGATGGTTGATCACCAGCACCGACCGGCCATCGGGTGTGACGGCCGCGGCGATCGGTTCGCGGGCAGCCGCCAGCCGGGCTATTTCCCTGCCGGCCTCCAGATCGATCACCGAAACGTCGTTGTCGAAGCGGTTGCAGACGTAGAGCCGCTTTCCGTCGGGAGTTACCACGGGGCCCATGGCCGTGTGCCCCGCCGGGATCGTGGCGATCAGCTCGCCGCGGCGCGGGTCGATCACGCCGACCGTGCTCTGCGGGCTGGCGCAGGTCACAAACAGCCTCGTCCCGTCGGGGCTCAGCGCCAGCCCCGTCGGTTCAGCGGGCACGTCGATCCGGTGGATGACCTTGCCGCGGTGGAGATCGACTAGCATGACCTGCCCGGCATCGCTGTTGGCGACGTACAAGGCCGAGCCGTCTCTCGACGCGACCAGCGTACCGGGACCCAGGTAGCTGCCGGTTTCCGCGGCCCGAACCGTTGCGGCTGCCATCATCCCGCAGGCGGCCAACGCCCGGGCCGATACCCAGAATCTCTGCGCGGTGTGCATAATACGCATGATAGCCAAGACGATCGAACGTGCAAATCCGCCCTCCAAGATTCGTTTCCGATTCGCCCGAGAACAGGGGGGCTTCGTCCCAGTCCGCAGGTCGCGTTCCCCGGTGATGGAAGATCAACCCGTGACCATCGGGCATCACACGCTGATCCGCTGCAACGTGACCATCCGGGGGACCAACCGGATCGGCAACTACACGCACATCTACGACAACGTCAACATCGAGGGTGGCCGGCCCGCCAAGGTCGGCTCGAGCACGGCCCAAGTGCCCGACCGGTCCGTCATCGGCGACGGCTGCTGGATCAACCACGGGGCGACCATGCACGGCACCCAGATCGGCGACGGGGGCGCGGCCGGGCTGAACGCCTGCTGCGACTACAACACCCGGATCGGCAAAAGGGCC
This sequence comes from uncultured Planctomycetaceae bacterium, assembly GCA_964618095.1. GTDB lineage: Bacteria > Planctomycetota > Planctomycetia > Pirellulales > Thermoguttaceae > CAZUAM01. The sequence continues at coordinate 3,065 of CAZUAM010000171.1, forward strand.
ATCCTGGCTGGGCGGCAGCGCCACGCACGTCTACCAGGTGATCCCCGAGAACAGCTTCGCCGAGGGCGCGCCGGCCGTGATCAAGCGGCGCGACATCACCGACGACGACCGCCGCGACTACTTCGGCCTGTTGCCCGCCGGCTGGACCCGCTTCGAGGCGGGCAACATCGAGGCGGATATTCGAAGGAAGAAGGGCCTCTGAGCCGCAAGACACGACTGCGGAAGACCTATCGCGGCCTTCGGCCGCAGCCAAAGGGAAAGGGGACCCGGGGCTGGCTCATTGTCCGTGCAGGACTCCATAAGACGTCCGGCCGATGTCTATTGCGGCAGCTTCGACGCGGGGATTACTTCCCTGCCGGCAATCGTGGCCAGCGCCCTGAAGATCCTCAGATCGATGGTGTCGCTGATGAAATGGACCGAGCCGTCGGCAAACACGCAGTTTACCCCACCGGTATGGAAGCTGTTGGCCTTCCAGGGATTGTGTTGGGTACTGTTGGGGGTGTAGTCGAAATAGACGGCCGTGTGCAGGTTCATCCCGCGGCTCGACTCCCCGCCGTACGGGGCAGAACCGGAGGCCACGTGGTTCGGGTACTTGCGCCCCCAGACCTCGCAGATCATCGCCGTGTTGCTCACGCCGTCGTGGATATCGCGGATCTGCGTCTTCGAGTCGTTGTAAAACATCCCGTCGTGCCAGTTGCAGTGCCCGTACCAGGTCTTGCCGGGCTTCTGGTCAGGGTGCGGCCGACTGGTGTTCTCGTCCGAGCCGTGCACCGCGTAGTAGTGGATGATCCGGGCCTGCCGTCCCCCCCAGTTGCTGGTCAAGCCGCGATAGGGATCGCTGGGGCAGTGGAACAAGGGGAAGCTCGCCTGCTGCACTTGGAGGTTCTCTCGCGAGGAGAACTGCGGCACCGCGTCGAATCTCAGCTTGTCGTACGCCGGCTGCTCGTCGATAAATGGAAAGATCAGGTTCATCCACATCCCGATCGATCCCTGCCAGTCGCAGTGCTCGTAGTCGTAAGGGTCCCGGTATTTGGGGTCCTTCTTGGTGTGACCGTGGATTTCGGCGGGCGGAAACACGTCGTGCGTGCTCTCATAGTTCGTCAGCCCCAGGCCGATCTGCTTGAGGTTGTTGCCGCACCGGAGGTGCCGGGCCGCCTCCCGGGCCGTCTGGACCGCCGGCAACAAGAGTGCGATCAAGATGCCGATAATCGCAATCACCACCAGCAACTCGATCAGGGTGAAGCCGCGGCGGGGCCGGGGCACACTGCCGTATTGCATTCGGATCATCGCGTTATCCTTGGAATCGTTCAGCAGGAAAAAAGACAGATACGCACCACCTGACTAAAACGGCGCGCTACGGTTTGGATCTCAGCGGAAAGTCGATCTCGTTATCCTCTCCCGCTTTCACTTCAGCCGTCAGTCCGGAAGTGTCCGCGTTGAAATACTTCGGCGGGATCAGCGGGGGTGGGGGCGGCGCCGTCTCGTCCTCCGGCTCCTTTTCCAGCGCGTACACCCCCACTTTGTGAAACCCGACGATCGCCCCGTCCACGCCGGCGGTCTCGAGCCGGTAGCGCCCCTCCAGGCCGATCGTTCCCACGGCCGTGGCGCCTGCGGTGCCTTTCGACTCGTCGGGCACGAACTGGATCGTCCCCCGCGGCAGCGGCTTGCCGTCGATGGTCACCACGCCGGAAACCTCGGCCACCGGCGGCAGATCGGGACCGCCTCCGCAGCCCGGCAGGATCAGACATCCCAGAGATCCAACAACCACAGCGGTCGCAAATCGAACAATCGGCTTCTTAGTCGTCACGTCTTCTCTCCAATAGGCCGCGACTCAGGTAGGTGTTGCACATAAGGCGGGTGGTCCCGACAACTTGTTGCCGGTGTCCCGTCGGGTACAAGGGGTTTTGAGGGGTGGCGTCACGTGCCTCTTACTTTCTTTGCTCAAGGACGTCGGGGCCGCTCGCTCTCCCTTGTGCGAGCATGCCCGCCCCCGGGCTCGCCGGATGAGGGCATGACACCTTGCTGCGAAGCAGCAAGATGGTGACCACACATTGCAGCACCCAACCCAAGATCAACGCAGGAATGGCGAAACACGCCAAACAGGGTCCGCAAAAGAAGCAGACCAAGTAAAGGCGAACACCTATGGGCACTTCCGAGGCTCCTTCACCGAACAGCACCACATAGCTGTTGTCGATGGCAGAGCTGCTCGCTCCGCCAAACGAAGCTTTGCCCTCGTAAAATGGCAAGAACAACCCGACCACGAGGAGAGCGACCGAGCAGATTGCCCAGACGCGCCCCTCCGTCGGATACCGATGCAACAGCACACTACGAATCAGGCTCATTCGCTCTGCTTCACCAACGCCTTCCCAGCGGCCATGTTGTCCACAAGAAAGGCGAATCTTGAAAAACTGGATGGGTTGCGCCGATAATCGACTACTCAGGTTATGCTCATTATACCCCGTTTGGAGCCAGTCAACAATGCATCTGTACGACTTGGTAAACCACCGTGTGTCACTCCCCGCGGCCCACCCTGCCCTACTGACAACACCGGCTCACCGTATCCGACGGCTCCGCGCCGGGCATGTCCATCCGGGGCGTTAGTTTGAGCATCCCTTCGATCGGCTTGAACGTGGCCAGAATGGCCTTGTAGTCGGGATCGTCGCGGCTGGCGAAGATCGGCTTGCCGCACTTCTGGCTGCCGCCGGCCGACTTGGCCAGCGGGGCAACGAGGAAGGGGTTCAGCTCCGGCTCGGTGATCCGGGTCCAGACGCGGCGGGGGATCTTGTCCTCCTGGTGGCACTCGGCACAGCGACGCCGGGCCACCTCTCCGAGCACCTTTTCCAGGTCGGCCGGCAGGATCTGCCGACAGCCCGGACGCTCCGGGTAGGCCGTCTCGCTGGTGCCGTAGTACGGAACGTTCAGGTCGATCCAGGCCAGCACGCGGCGGCGGCTCTTCTCGTCCATCTCAAAGCGGCGTTTGCCGTTCTCGTCCGGGTGGCCCGAGAGGACCACCTCGGCCAGCTTGCTCTGCGGCGAGCCCCAGGCCTTCGGCCGCACCTCCAGAATGTTCTGCTCCTGGCCGTTGTAGGTGGGGATCCAGCTTACATACTGGGTCCCCTTGGGGCCCTGGTTCTCGCGGGCCAGCACGTCGTAGGAGACGTTGAAGAAGTCCGTCTTTCCACCGGTGAGATCAACGCGGCCGGGCGGATCGACGCCGTTGTGGCACTCGACGCAATAGCGATCGAGCACCGGCTGGACAACGCCCGAGTAGTCGAACCCGCCGCTGCCCCACTCCATCGGCCGGAGGTCCTTGGGCGGCACGTTGTAGGCCGTGCCCAACTGCGGCCGGGAACCGTGCAGGCGATGTTCGTGGCAGCCGATGCAGCCCTGGATCTCGCCGGGCATGAAGTGGGTGAAGCTCCGCATCCGCTGCACCGTCCGGCCTTGGGCGTCGATCGCCATGAAGTAGATCGGCAGCCCGGCCGGCACGCGGAAGCAGGCCGAGCCGTCCCCCTCCAGGGGGACCTCGCCGAGGACCTGCTTGCCGGCGTAGGTCGCCCCGCAGGAGATCACCGGGAACTGGAACCCGAACGCCCGCAGGCTGGGATCGATCCGCAGCGGCTTGTGCAGCTCGCGGACCACCCGGACCGCCACCACCTCGCCCCGCTCGACGTACGGCTCCAGGCCGTTGTACACGTCTTGAAGGTAGATGGTGGCATACGGCTCGGCACGTTCGGCAACCGCCGGCGCAGTGACCGGCGGCCGGCGGCGTGGGCGGACCGGCTGGGCGGAGAAGTATTGCATGCCGTCGGCCGGCGCCGGCAGCGCGGTCGAGACGCACTCGCCGTCGAGGGTGCGGACCAGCACCGGACCTCGGGCGGAGACCAGAAACCGCAGGCTGTCCAGCGGCAGCGGACAGCTATAGGGCTTGCTCCCGCCGGTGTTGCCGTTGCCCTGGTCGACGTTGGGGACCGGCGTGTCGGGCGTGACGTTCCGGATCGCCTGCTGGGCGTTGACCCCCCGGGAGCGGTCGATCACGCCGATCGCCCCCCGCGTCGGCCCGTTGTGGCCGGTCATCGTACAGATGATTTTTTGGGTGCCGGGGATCGAGCGGGCCTCCATGAACGTGCCGGGCGAGAGCACCCGATTGCCGAAGAAGACCGACAGCCCCGTCCCGTCCGTGTTGAGCGTCCACAGGCTCTGGATGGGGATCGCCGGCCGGTCGACGTACTCCCAGCGGGTATAGATGATCCGCCCGTCGTCGAGCACGTAGGGCGTGAAGTCGTTCAGGTAGTTGGCCGACAGCTTGCGGACTCCCGTGCCGTCGGCCTTCATCCGGTGCAGGATGCCGACCGGGGCGTGCCAGCAGTAGGCAAACTGCGGCTCGCGGGTGCTCAGGAAGGCGATATCGCCGTCGGGCAGCCAGCAGGCGTTGTAGTCGTGCCATTGGCCGTCGGTCAGTTGCCTGAGGTCGCTGCCGTCAACGTTGACGCACCAGACGTGATATCCCTGGCCCTGGCCCCTCCGCCAGCTAAACAGGATCCGCCGGCCATCGTAGGAGAGATCGCAGTCGAGAATTTGGCCACCGGGCGAGGCCACCAGCTCGACCGGCTCGACGTCGCCACCGCGGGCCGAAATCGCGTACAGCCCGCCGCCGTCGCGCTGGCCTTCGTAATGATACGTGTAGACGTGCGAGGCCGTGATCTCGTGGCGCTTGATCACCAGCAGCCGCTCGACGTCGAACAGCAGCACCTCGCGCTGGAGTTTCACCAACTGGTCGGCGTCGTCCGCCAGCTTATCGAGCCGGGCGAGGTGTTCCGGCCCCTTGGCGTACCGCCGGCCGTGGAGCTTCATCAATTGGGTAATCAGCCCCCGCAGTTTCTCGCAGTCCACCTCGTCCACCTTGGGCAACGGCCCGGCGGCGTGGCTCTGCCCGGATGCGGGGACCTTCAGCGTCGCCAGTTTCTCGATCTCGGCCAGGTCCTTCTCCGGCGGGCTCTGGGCGAAGACCATCATCTCGGCCGCACCCGGGTTCGGCCCGCCGTAGGAATTGAGGAACTTGACGGTGATCTTGCTGAGTCTGGTTTTGGGAAACTTGACCCGCTGCGGGCCGTGGATCATTTTCAGCGTGCCTTTGACTGCCGGCCGGCCGGCATCGTCCAGATAGACCTCGTAGTCCTTCCAGCACTCGCTGACGAACCACGCCGTGCGGCCGAAGTAGACGATCTCCGACACCTCAACGGGCGACGCCCACTCGAAGGTGAACGCGGCCTGGTCGCCCGATTTGGCCTTCAGCACGCACCAGGCCGTCCCGCGATCCAGCGCCTGGCTCCCGGCGGGAGGGATCTTGCCGTCGACGGCGAACCTGGCCAGGTAGGACTGGTTGTGCTCCGAGGTGGCCGAGGTCTTTGCCTTCCGGGCCAGGTTTTCCGGCGCCGCGGCGCGGACCGGACGCACCGACGTCAGCAGTACGGCCGGCGTAAGAAGAAGCATGGCGACGAGCTGGCGGCCGATGGCTGTCATATCATCCTCACAGCCGAAAATGAGCGGTTCGATTTCCCCAAATCACCCCATCCCACTTTAGCCAAGCCGGCGATACTCCGCAACCTAAGGCGAAATCGGGCCGGGTTTCAGTTCTTGCTCAGCAGCAGGTGATTTGCCAGAATCTGGCCATCCCAAGGGGTAACAATGGGCCCCGGCCCCTTTTCCTAATGCAGGGAGGTTATGATGGCTTCGAAACGCGTTTTGATCGTGGGTGGGGTCGCCGGTACGGCGACGCGGGCGTTTTACCCGGGCCGACGTAGCGTCGGCCGCCAAGCGGCACGTCGCATTATCTTTCTGAGCATCAGTAGCCGCCGACGGCACGTCGGCGATAACGTTCCCGGTTACCCCGCCAACGTGCCGTCGGCGGCCAAACGGGCAGGACGTTGCCAAAGCGGGAAGTCGTTGCCTGACGCACCTCAAGCGACAGAGGCACCTTTTCTCTCATATCTGCGCGGTGGTAGAATGAGCCTGAGCAAGGGTTCCTAGACGGTCTTTGTCGGGACCGCAAGAGAAAGACATGGATCGTTTCTTCCCGCACACGGTCGTGCTGCTGGCCGGGTGGTGCATGCTCGGCACCCCGGCGAGGGGGCAAAGCTGTTGGGCTTCGGAGCAACCCGGGCTCAACTCGGCCAGTTGGGCCGCCGAGCAAGTCGAGTTGCTCGACGGCCGGTGGTACCAGGGCTTCGTCGAGGATCGCAACTAGCCGCGTGGGTCGCAGCTTAGTCCGCAACTTCCACGGCGGCAGGAAGATCCCTGATCCCAGGCTTCCAAATGAAACCGGATTGATGGTATAATCTCCCAGTGTGTGATCGCGTAAATCGCCCTTGGCGGCGATTGGATCTCCCTGGACCCAGGAACGCCAAACTGTGCGCTCCCACGAACAAAGGAATTGCAGGAATGTCTCGTCCCATGAAGGTCGTCATTATCGGCGGCGTAGCTGCCGGCCCGAAAGTCGCCTCCAAGATTATCCGCCTTATGCCAAACGCGGAAGTCACCGTTGTCGAAAAAGGGAAGCTGCTCTCTTATGCCGGATGCGGCCTGCCTTATTACGTCTCTGGCGTCGTAAAGGAGCAGGCGGAACTCATGTCCACTGCGGTAGGGGTGCTTCGCGATCCCGTGTTTTTCCAGAACGTTAAGAACGTCCGCGTGATGGACCAAACCGAAGCCACGGAAATTGACCGTGCTGGTAAACGGCTCCGCGTACGGGACGTGATCACAAGCCGGGAGTCCTGGTTGGACTACGACAAGTTGGTTCTTGCCACGGGTGGCGAGCCGGTCGCGCCTCCGATTCCCAACCTTGAATTGGACAATATCTTCACCCTTCATGGCGTCCACGACGCCGAAGGGATTAGGGCCGTTCTAGGGGAGAGGAAGGCCCATGACGTGGTTGTCATCGGTGGCGGCCTTATCGGCGTGGAAGCCACCGAAGCGCTGGTTGAAAGAGGCTGTCGGGTTACCATGGTGGAAATGCTTCCCCAGATCCTTAGCATACTTGACTGGGAAATGGCAAAGCTCGTCGAGCAACACATGGAATCACATGGTGTCAAGGTTCTCACCAGCACTAAAGTGGAATCCTTTCGAGGTGACGGCAAGGTGGCAGCAGTGGTAGCCGACAAGAGCACCCTTCCTGCGGACATGGTGATCCTGGCAATCGGTGTGCGCGCAAACGTCAAACTCGCTCGTGCCGCGGGCCTGCAAATCGGATCGACGGGTGCGATTAAGGTCGACCAGCACATGCGGACCTCCGATCCGGACATCTATGCTGCCGGAGACTGCGTCGAGTGCGTGGATCTGCTCACCGGCCGGCCCTGCTACGTTCCACTCGGCTCGACGGCGAACAAGCAGGGGCGAGTCGCCGCGGTGAATGTCTGTGGCGGCAACGATACCTTTCCCGGCGTTCTGGGCAGTACCATCTGCAAAGTCTTTGACTATTGCGTTGGCAGAACCGGGCTGACCGAAACCGACGCTCGCAAACTGGGCTACGAAACAACGACCGTCTTGGCCCCGGCCCCCGACAAGGCTCACTACATGCCGAGCGCCGCACCCTTGTTGCTGAAGCTCGTAGCAGACAAGAAAACCCGGCGGGTTCTGGGCGCCCAGGCAACGGGGCCGGGGGCGGGTGACAAACGGATCGACGTGACCGCCATGGCGATTACGGCGGGAATGACCGTCGATCAACTGGCCAATGCCGACTTGTGCTACGCTCCACCCTACTCCCCGGCCATGGACAACATTATTACCGCGGCCAATGTCGCCCGTAACAAACTCGACGGACACATGATCGGCGTGTCATCGGCGGAAGTCTGCCGTATGATGGAAGACAAACAAGGTTTTGTCTTCCTCGACGTTCGCGGCCCCGCCGAGTACGAGCAGGTCCGACTGCCTGAGACAACCTTGATCCCACTGGGGACGCTCCGCGGCCGGCTGGAGGAGCTGCCCAAGAACAAGGAGATCATAACCTTCTGCAAGATTTCCCTGCGAGGTTACGAGGCCGCGTTGATCCTCAAGGCAGCCGGTTTCAATAAGGTCCGCGTGATGGATGGTGGAATTGCAATGTGGCCGTACGAAAAGCTGACGGCGCCACAGAAATCGCGGGAACAACCGGCAAGGCCCTCAGGTTCGGTCCCCAGGCCCTTGGGATCAACCAAGGCATCGGAGGGAGCTCTCAAGGAGAAGTCAGAAGCAAGAAAGACGACAGAGTAACAAGCGGCCACCGCGGGGGCCGTGCCCGGCACGGTTAACATCCCCTTGCCTGGACTCCGCCACGGCTGGCCGAACTGCTCAACGATAACGAGATCTGGGTCCACTGCGGCGTCGGCCAGCGCTCCTACTACGCCACCCGCATCCTCAAACAAAACGGCTTTACGGTCCGCAACCTTTCCGGCGGCACGAAGACGTACAACGCTACGCCGCAATGACCAGTGACGAGTATCTTCTGGGGTGTCAGCCAAGTAGGGCCGGCTGTGCCGGCTGTTTGCAGACCGCGATCTCAGCCCCAAACCGGCCGGGACCGCGGCCCTGCCACTACCTCATTCGGCCTTCCTTGTCTGCCTGCCACACTTGGCCGCTGTCGACGTCCAGGGCCGTCAGCCAGCCCTCGCCGTAGCAGCAGGTGTCGATGCACTTCAGGTAGCCCAGGTCGAG
>CAZUAM010000172.1:0-11733 GCA_964618095.1 uncultured Planctomycetaceae bacterium
ATGACCACCAAAAGTTCGATGAGCGTAAAAGCCCGATTCCGGTGACTAGGCATAACATGGTCCCCCGAGCGGGAAGTTTCCCGTGGCCTGCTCTCGGCGACGCTACCGGGGCCTTCCAGTCGATAGCATAGGTGCTATTGAGAACGGATGCAAGCCTTTTGTTTTGTGGCAAGACCGAGAGTCGAGCCGGCGGTGCCGTGGCGAGGCGGGCGGGGTCGCCGGCCGGGTCCGGATGTCAGGCGACCCATGGCGTGGTAGGATTAGACCGCAGCGCGTTGAGCCGGGAGTCTGCAACAACCAGCCGGAGAGGCCGGCAGCCATGCCTGGGACGACTGTGAAACTGGCCATGGGTCAGATGTTGGTTGAGGGGGGGCTTTTGGAGGCGAACCTGGGGCGGGCGGCGGGGATGGTCCGTGAGGCGGCGGTGCAGGGTTGCCGGGTCGTGGTGCTGCCGGAATGTCTGGACCTGGGCTGGACACACCCCAGCGCCCGCCGGCTGGCCGAGCCCATTCCCGGGGCGAGCAGCCAGCAGCTCTGCGGGGCCGCGGCCGATGCGGGAGTCTGGGTGGTGGCCGGGCTGACGGAGCGGGCGGGGGAGGGGATCTATAACGCGGCCGTGCTGATCGCGCCGGACGGCGAGATTCGGCTGAAGCATCGCAAGATCAACGTTCTGGATATTGCCCAGGACCTGTACGCCACCGGCAATCGGCTCTCGGTTGTCCGAACGCCGCTGGGCACGATCGGGGTGAACATCTGTGCCGACAATTTTCCGGACTCGTTGTGTTTGGGCCACGCCATCGCCAGGATGGGTGCCGAGGTGCTGTTGTCTCCGTCGGCGTGGGCGGTGCCGGCGGATCACGATCCGGTGGCTCAGCCCTACGGCGGACTGTGGAAAGGCTCGTACAGCAGACTGGCCCGGCTGTACGAGATGCCGGTGGTCGGCGTGAGCAACGTGGGGCGGCTGAGCGAGGGGCCGTGGAAGGGCCGGAAGTGCATCGGCTGCTCTTTGGCGGTCGGCGGCGACGGGCAAGTCCTGGCCGAGGCCCCCTACGGTGAGACGGCCGAGTGCCTGACGGTGATCGAGATCGAACTGACTCCACGCCGGGCGACGGGCACGGCGATTGCCGAGATGCTCCGCCGCAAGGGATACGAAGGGCCGTGAGCCGAAGGAGCCTGGCGCGGCCTCCGGCCGCAACCCAACGGCGGGCAAGCCCGCCCGCTAAACGTTTCAATCACAACTGGTTACGTCTCACATGCGCGCACCACGCGCTTATCCCTCACCAGAAGGTTCTAAGACCATGAACTGCCGAGAGTTTTGGCCGGTGCGACCGGTAGCGGGAACCCAACGGCGGGTAAGCCCGCCCGCTAAACAACGGTGTGATGGCAGTGTTTTGCGTCGAGTGTGCATTGAGGGAGCCTTCTTCCTGGGGGTCTGGTTTGTGCTGGCATCCTTCGCCTTGGCGGCAGATGAGCACGGCAAGGTCGAGCTGGTCCGCGACCGCTGGGGCATTCCCCACGTGTTTGCCGAGACCGATGCCGGGGCCATGTACGGGCTGGGCTACGCCACGGCCGAGGACCGCGGCTTCCAGATGCACTACACGACGCGGATCATGCAAGGGCGGCTGGCCGAGCTGATCGGCAAGGTAAAGAAGGTCCGCCGCGACGAGACGGCCATGGACAACGACCGAAAGATGCGGACGTTTGGGTTCCACCGGGCGGCAAAGGAGTTGGTGGGGAACCTTGACGCAGAGAGCGTCGGGCTTCTGCAGGCATATAGCGACGGGGTGAACGACTATTTCGAGCAGAATGGCGATGATCTGCACGGGCTATTTGAGAAGGTGGGGCTGAAGCCGGAACGGTGGACGCCGGCCGATTGCATCCTGTCGTGGTGGCACCTGGGGCAGTTCTTCGCCACCGACGGCACGCGTGATCTGATCCGCTACCGCAATCTGACAGAAGGCCGACCGCAGAGACGGCAACCGTTGCCCGGCAGTAGCCGTCTCCGTGCTCCCGGGCGTGACGGTCCACGGCCGAGAGTTGCCAAGCTGAAGCGGCTGCCGCCGGACGAGTCGACTGCGGTCGTCCAGCGGGAGGACGTCACCGACGGCTGGCTCGAGCGCGTCCGGACATTTCTTCAAGAGCACGGATTCAAGCTCGACGATCAAGCTGCTCAGTTGCGGTCCGCGCCGTCCGGGCCGAAGTTCAGCCACGCCTGGGTGGCCGACGGCCGGACGACGGGCACCGGCTCGGCCGTGCTGGTGAGCGAGCCGCGAACGCCGGTGGCCAACCCGTCGCTGTTCTACGAGTTCCATATTCGCGGCCGTTCGTTCGATGGCCGCGGGATAGGCGTGGCGGGCTCGCCGGTGATTCTGATCGGCTGGAACCGGGACGTGGCGTGGGGGATGACCGCGCTGGGGGCGGACCAGGCCGATCTGTTCCGGCTGAAGACGGACGCCGATCACCGGGACCGATACGAGTACGACGGCAAGTGGCGGCGGATGCGTCTGGTGCGCGAGCAGATCGAGGTCAAAGGGGGGCGGGCGCAGTCGATCGTGATCCGGGAGACGCACCTGGGGCCGGTGGTGGGCGAGTTTGCGTTTTCCCGCCGGGGCGATCCGCCGGTGGCCCTGAAGCGGATACCCGTGTGCGAGACGGATCGCGAGACGATTCAAGGTGCCCTGGCGATGCTCCGGGCCGGCGACGTGGAGGAGTTTTTCAAGGCGCTGGAAGGTTGGCGGTTTCCATCGGCGAACGTGGTCTGCGGCGACCGGCGGGGCAACGTCGGTTTCTCGCTGATCGGGGCGCTGGTACTTCGTTCGCCGCTTGCGCCCGAGGGTGGCGGGGCGGCGCAGGACGGATCGGATTCGCGGTACGACTGGCGGGCGATTATCCCGCAGGGGCTTGTGCCGCACGTGATCAACCCGAAGCGAGGGTGCCTGTTCAGCGCGAATCACCGCCCGATCGGCTCGTTTTACCCGATCCCCCTGGGTGTGAGCACCGGCTCGATGGGCGATACGCTTCGCTCCTGGCGTCTGCGGGAGCTGCTCGCCGGAAAAGAGAGCCTGAGTCCGCAGGATTTGCTCGCGATGCACCACGACACGGTCAACCCGGCGCGGCGGGAGATCGTGCGGATCGGTTTTCATCTGCGCGACGTGTTGAAGCGCGAGCTGTCCAAAGAGGCGGCACTTGCGCTGGACCATCTTCGGCCGTGGTACAAGCGGGGTGGGCCGTCGGACCTCGATGTGCCGGGGGCGGAGTTGGCCATGGAGCTGAACACGTTCTTCCGGTTCGTGAGCACCGATTTGGCGCTGATTTACGGCGGGGGCGAGTCGGGGTTGAGCTACTTTCTGAAGACGGTCGGCCGCCGGATTGCCGAGGATCCCAAGGCGGAGATCGAGCCGCTGGAGCAGGAGTTCATCGACAGGGCGCTTGCCGACGCATGGCGCAGGGCCGGCGCGAAGTATCGACCTGATCCCCAACAGTGGCCAAGAAATGCCCGGCGGGCGGTGACCGGACGAACGCTGGGTTATTTCCAGAGCCTGGACGGGTTTCCTTCGCTGGACCAGAAGCAAGATCTCAACGTTCCCGCGCTGCGGTGTGTCGACGTGGGCACGATCCTTTCTCAGTCGGGCCAGGCCTATTCGCAATGGGTGCCGCTGGCTGACGTGGACGCGGCAGGTTCGATCCTGCCGATCGGTCCCTCGGAGCGGCCGGGAAGCCCGATGCGGACGGTGAACTACGACGGCTGGGTGAAGGACGAGCTTCACGCGGCTCCGCTGTCTCGCGGCGCGGTCGAGAAATACGCCCGGAGCAAGACAGTTCTGTCGAGGTAGTCTGTTTGGCCGTTTCGGCTGCGGGGCGGCAATGCCCGGCGTGGCCGTCGGGGCTAAACGTCTGCGAACGAAACGGCTGCCAACTCCGCGGATCGTGAGATTCCATGCGGGTGCGGGAAGCTTGACGGCTATCGCCGCACGCGGTAGGTTACCCGGGGATCAGCCGAGGGTCCGGCGAGCCGTATCGAGGCTCCGCGAACGTTCGTCGGTGGTGAGCAACGGAGACGACGCAGTCAACAGGAGGGCAAGTCATGTTCAGATTGCTGTGGACACGCATGGCCGGTTTGTTGGCCGTTTGTTTACTGTTTGGGCCGGCGGCTGCATCTGCCGGGGAGGATTGGAGACAGTTCAAGTTCGACTGCCGGCATTCGGGCAACGTGCCTGATCGGAGCGTGACCACGCCCCTGGGGCTGGTCGGGGCGGTTCCGTTGACCGACGCCGTCTTCACGGCACCGGTGGTTGCCGACGGGCGGGTTTACGTGGTGGACGGTTCCGGGGTGGCCTTCTGCCTGGACGCCTCTACGCTGCGGGTGATCTGGAAGGTTCCCACGCGCGGCGGCAAGGCGAACTGTAACAACGTCTCTTCGCCGGCGGTGGCCGACGGGTACCTGCACTTCGGCACGATGGCCGGGTCGTACTACGTGCTCAGCGCGGCCGACGGCACGGTGGTCCGGGAGATCGCCTGCGGGGAGCCGATCTTCGGCACTCCGGTGGTGGGCGGCGAGCGGGTCTATTTCGCCACCCTGGGCTCGCGGATCTATGCGCTGAAGCCGGACGGCACGGTTTGCTGGAGGTGGGACTACGTGAAAGAGCAGTTGGGATTTACGGGCGACCGCTTCAGCGGCCGGGATTGGCTGAAGCACAAGAAAGGGCGGGCCACCTGGCGCGACCAGTTCTGCTGTTCGAGAGACCTGGCGATGTACGGCAAGACGCTGGTGGTGCCGGCGGGCGGGGAGACCGTTTTTCTGGAGGACACCGGCAGCAGCGCCGAGCTTCGCGCGGTGGGTCTGGTGCCGAGCTTCAAGGGCAGCGAGTCCCCGGCGACCTTCGGGCAGAGCATCGACGAGACGGGGGCCGTCTATCGGCAGTGGCACCGGCGGGACAACACGGGCCGGGTGGAGATCCTGCGGCTGGTTGACGGGAAGGTGGAGACCGACTCGGTGCCGGGGACGCTGGCCCGGGACGATATGGCGCCATCGCTGAGCTTCTCTTCGGTGAGTGTCCGCGGCGGTGACGTGTACCGCTGCCGCCCGGAGGAGGGTTTTGGGTTTTGCAGGCATTCTCGTGGGCAAGAGGAGCCAAAGTACCTGGGAGGTTTCCCGTCGATTGCGGCGCCGATTGTGCTTCGCGGCCAGGGTGTCTACGGCGGCCTGGACGGGAGCCTTTACGTTGTGCCGCTTTCCGGGCACCGACGCGCAGCGTTGGTCGGCGGTAAGGTGTGGTCGTTTCGGACCGCCTTCGGGAAGGCGATCACTGCACCGCCGGCGGTGTGCGACGGCCGGATCTATTTCGGTTGTGAGGACGGGTATTTGTACGCCTTGGGGCCGGGAGGCAAGACACGGCTGCCGTCGAGGGATCTGGGGCTGTGGAAGATTCGCAGCCCGCTGGGCGGCAAGCTGAGCGACCCGAAACACGACTGGTTCACGAACTTCGGCAACCTGGCCAACGCGAATGCCAACGACCAGGCGATCGCCCCGCCGCTTAAGATGAAGTGGATTCGCCGCTACGAAGGCACCTTCAAGCACCTGCCCGTCTGCGGCGGAGGGCGGATGTACACCCATACGGCCGAGGGGCAGATCTTTGCGGTCGAGCAGGAGACCGGCCGGCTGTTGTGGCGGCGGTATTGGCCGGGGGTACACGTCTGTTTCACTTCGCCGCTTTACTGGAAGCAGCGGCTGTTGGTCCCCCAGGCCGGGCTGAAGCAGTCGCGGATGCGCTGCCTCGACGCGGCCACCGGAGAGCTGCTCTGGGAAGCCCCCTTCACCGGCTCGCCGAGCTGGAGCCGGGCACAGCCGCCGGTAGTTTATGAGAACACAGTGCATGAGAATCTGGCCATCTACATGTTCGGCACGGGGAAGTACGTTCCCAAGGGGACGGGGATCTACGTGATGCGGATGGGCACGACCAAGAAGGTGCCCGAGGAAACGGCGGGGAGCGTAAGCTGGCTCTACAGCCACGATAATCCCTTCTATCCGGAAGACCACAAGGCCCTGGTGCGGGCATGGAACCTCGAGACGGGCGAACAGGTTTGGGAGCGGGACTTTTCGGAGTACGGCTCCGGCGGCGACGACGCCGGGTTGTGCCTGATGGACGGGAAGCTTTACTATTCTGCATTCTTCGGCTACGCCGCAAAGAGGAAGGGAGTCCCCGGGCCGAAGGGCGTGACCGCGGCCATGGATCCGGCCACCGGCCGGGTGATTTGGCTGACGACCAAGCACAGTGTGACGGCCGGCTGCACCATCTCCGGCCGCGACGGGCGTCTGTACCTGGGCGGATACAACCAGCCACACGAGAAGACGAAGGACCGCTACGTCTGGTGCCTCAGCGCCAAGGACGGCTCGTTGATCTGGCAGTCCGAGCCGCTGGTCAAGGCCATCAACGTGGTCACGGTGGGCAAGGAGTTCGTGTTTGCGTTTGCCTACGGCGGCCAGAGCTACCTGATCGACAAGCAGACGGGCAAGGTCCTGTCGAACTTCAGCAAGGGCTACGCGTGCACGCGGTTTACGCTCTCCGGGCCCTACGTCATGGGTGCCAACATGGACATGATCGACACGTCGCGCGGCAACGCGGTGGTATCATCCGGGCCGCCGGTGGACACGCGGGAATGCGTGGGCACGGTGGTCTCCAACGGCCGGCTGTTTTACACCGCCCAGGCCAGCGGGCTTCAGGTGTCGCAGGTGGGTGGGGCGGAGGCGGCTTCGTTTACGCCTCCGTGGCAGAAAGCGGCCGCTCGATGACCGTCCTGGTGCATCACGAGAAAGCCAGACAGTTCTGGCGGGACATGGTGGCCTGCGCGGACGCGGAGTGACATCACCCGGAGAGAAACCAGTGACCAGTCCAGAATAAAGCCGCAACCGGTGGTCGCGCCGCTGCGCTGCGGCAACGATTGCGACGCTACCCAGGCGCGACCGCCGGTCGCGGCTTTATGATCCATTCCTCCAACCAACCGGAGATCGTCATGTTGAAGCGAGCAAGAACAGTGGTAACGTCCCTGGGCCTATGCGGTGCCGTTTTCGTCACCGTGCTGGTGGTGATGCGTCCGAGCGACGCGGCCGACACGAAGCCGGCGGTGCTGAAGTCGCGGGTGGTTACCTGGGACGATGCGCAGGCGCTGAAGGCCGACTGGGGCGAGATGCGGTTCTACTTTCGCGGGCAGACGCACGGCACGAAGGACGTGCTGACGGCCGTGGCGGTCGTCGAGCCGGGGAAGGCCGTGCATCGGGCCCACCGTCACGCCATGGAGGAGTATCTGGTCGTGGCCCACGGTTCGGGGAAGTGGTCGCTGGCGGGCAAGGAGTTGCCGGCCAAGCGGGGCGATATTCTCTACGTCGAGCCGTGGGTCTATCACGGGCTGACGAACACCGGGGAGGAGCCGCTGGTCTTCATCGTCGTCAGGTACAATGGCAAAGGCGTGAACATCCCCCCCAAGCCCGACGACCGGCCGAACGAACTGTAGTCTGGGGATGGCATCGATGAGAACGCACATCAGCGCCGGGCCGCGCACACTCTTCGCCCTTAGCGAACCCAAACACTCTAGTCTATGCTCTTCGTAAGAGAAGTGATTCTTTGGCTCCCGCCCGCCGGGCTTCCGCGAAGTGGCCGAGCGGCCGTCGCGGTTCTCTGGGCTGGCGTGCCCCCCACTCGGCCCCCTGCACCAAAAGGGCCGGCGTTGCTACAATGGCCGGCTCTACGTGCGGGAGTTACTCGGGGGGGACGATGAAACGGCTTTCAACGGTGGCCATTGTGGGGACGGGCCTGATCGGGGGGTCGATCGGGCTGGCCCTGCGGAAGTTCCGCCTGGCCGAGAAGATCATCGGCATCGGGCGCCGCCAGGCCAGCCTGCGAATCGCCCGACGGGTCGGGGCGGTGACCAATACGACCGTCGATCTGGCCAAGGGCGTGGCCGAGGCCGAGTTGGTCGTCGTCTGCACGCCCGTGGCTGAGATCGTCGAACACGTCCGGCAAGTTGCCCGGCATTGTCCCCAGGGTACCCTGATTACCGACGTCGGCAGCACGAAGGAGACGATCGTGGCGGCCCTGGACGAGGGTCTGCCGCGGGATTGCCGTTTCCTGGGGGGGCACCCGCTGGCCGGCAGCGAGAAGAGCGGTGCCGGCCACGCCCAGGCGGAGTTGTTCGAGGGCCGGTTGGCGATCCTCACCCCCACGCGGAACACCCGGGCGGAGGATTTCGACCTGCTGGAGAGACTCTGGGAGGGGCTGGGGTCGGTGGTGGTGCAGATGTCGGCCGAGGAGCACGATCGGGCGGTGGCCGTGACCAGCCATCTGCCGCACGTGGTGGCGGCGGCGCTGGCCGCCGCGGTACCCGAGAATCTCTTCCGCCTGAGCGGGACCGGCATTCTCGACAGCACGCGACTGGCCGCCGGAGATCCCGTGCTCTGGGGGCAGATTCTGACGCTCAACGGCCAGCACGTCCTCTCGGCACTCGAGAAGTACGGGGCGGAGCTGGCCGCCTTGCACGCCGCGATTCGCGACAAGGACCAGGCCGCATTGGAACGACTGCTCACGATAGCCAAGAAGAACCGCGATGCTCTGGGAAGTTGACATCTACCCGGCCGAAGGCCAGGTCGACTTGATGGGCAGGGAGGTGGCTGCGCAGGCCGCCGATTTTGGACTGGCAAAAGGCCTGACGGTCAGGTCCGCCCGGGGCTACCTGATCCAGGGGGCGCTCGACCGGCGGCAGGTTGGCCGGATTGCCGAGCGGCTGCTGGCCGACCGCGTGGTGGAACGGACGGTGGTGGCCCCGGTGGGCGACGAGGAGCTGAACCAAGCGCCCTGGGGCACCGCTTCGCTTTGCCCCAGCCACCCAGGCGGGCACGAGCGGCTGGTTCACGTGTTGCCCAAGCCGGGCGTGATGGACCCGGTGGCCCAAAGCGCGCTTCAGGCGATCGGCGATCTGGACGACGATGATGTTCGCAGTGGGGATCTTGGCAGTGGGGATCTTGGCAGCAGGTCGGAAGCGGTACGGACGCTGAAGAAGTATTGGATCGCCGGGCTGGGGGAGGATCGGCTGGAACTGGTTTGCTCGAAGGTCCTGGCCAACGACGCCATCGAGCAGGTGATCGTGGGGCCGCTCCGGTTCGAGCATCTGGAGGTCGGATCGCCCTACGAGTTCAAGCTGGTTACGGTGGCGGTGCGCCAGATGGACGACGCGGCGTTGGGGCGGCTGAGTCTGGAGAGCCAGCTTTACCTGTCGCTGGTCGAGATGCAGACGATCCGGGCGGAGTTTGAGTCGCTGGGCCGCGATCCGACCGACGTGGAGCTGGAGACGATTGCCCAGACGTGGAGTGAGCATTGCAGCCACAAGACCTTGGCCGGGCGAATCCGCTACCGAGATCCCGACGGCGAGCGAGACTTCGACAACATGCTTCGCGAGACGATCTTTGCGGCCACAGAAGGAATCCGCCAACGGGCCGGCGGGCGGGACTGGTGCGTGAGCGTGTTCGAGGACAATGCCGGCGTGATCCGCTTCGACGAGGACTACAACGTGGTCTTCAAGGTCGAAACCCACAATCATCCCTCGGCCCTTGAACCTTACGGGGGGGCCAACACGGGCATCGGCGGCGTGATCCGCGATCCGATGGGAACCGGCATGGGGGCCAAGCCGATCTGCAATACCGACGTCTTCTGTTTTGCCCCTCCCGACACGCCCTTCGAGACGCTCCCGCCGGGGGTGCTCCATCCGCGGCGGGTGATGCAGGGCGTGGTGGCCGGAGTCCGCGACTACGGCAACCGGATGGGGATCCCCACCGTCAACGGCGCCATCTACTTCGACCCGCGATACCTCGGCAATCCGCTGGTCTACTGCGGAAACATCGGCCTGATCCCCCGCGAGAAGTCGCAGAAGCAGCCGAGGGCGGGCGACCTGATCGTGGGCGTGGGCGGGCGGACCGGACGCGACGGGATCCACGGGGCCACCTTCAGCTCCGCGGAGCTGACCAGCCAGAGCGAGACCCTCTCGGGCGGGGCCGTGCAGATCGGAAACGCCATCACCGAAAAGATGCTGTTGGACGTGCTGCTGGTCGCCCGCGATCGAGGGCTCTACAACGCCGTGACCGATTGCGGGGCCGGCGGATTCTCCAGCGCCGTGGGCGAGATGGGTGAGGAGATCGGCGCGGAGGTGTGGCTGGAGCGGGTGCCGCTAAAGTACGAGGGGCTCTCCTACACCGAGATCTGGATCTCGGAGGCCCAGGAGCGGATGACGGTCTCGGTGCCGGAAGAACACTGGGAGGAGCTGTCGCGGTTGTGTGCCTCCGAAGGCGTCGAGGCCACCGTCATCGGCGAGTTCGTGCCCACCGGTCGGTTGGTGCTGAAATACGACGGCCAGCAGGTGGCCGATTTGGCGATGAGTTTTCTGCACGGGGGCCGGCCGCCGGTGGTGCGTGACGCGGTCTATACGCCCCCGCCGGTTGGGCCGATGGGGCTGCCGGAGAAGGGCTGCGGGGGCTACACGGATTCGCTGCTTAGGATTCTCGGCTCGCTGAACGTTTGCTCCAAGGAATGGGTGATCCGCCAGTACGACCACGAGGTGCAGGGCGGCAGCGCGATCAAGCCGCTGGTGGGGGTGGCCAACGACGGGCCGGGCGACGCGGCCGTGCTGCGGCCGGTGCTCGACTCGCGGCGCGGGATCGTGATCTCCTGCGGGATGAATCCCCGTTACGGCGACCTGGACACCTACTGGATGGCGGCCAGCGGGATCGACGAGGCGGTCCGCAACTGCGTGGCCGTGGGGGCCGATCCGGAGCGGATCGCGATCCTGGACAATTTCTGTTGGGGCAACACCGACCGGCCGGAGACGCTCGGCTCGCTGGTCCGGGCGGCTTTGGCCTGCCACGACGTGGCCAGCGTGCTGGGCACTCCGTTCGTAAGCGGCAAGGACAGCCTGAACAACGAGTTCCGGCCGGAGGGGGCCCAGCAGCCGATCTCCATCCCGCCCTCGCTGCTGATCAGTGCGTTAGGCCAGGTCGACGACGTGGGCCGCTGTGTGACGATGGATCTGAAAGAGCCGCGGAACCTCCTGTACCAGGTGGGGCTGACGAAGAACGAGATGGGCGGATCGCACTACGGGATGGTCGAGGGGCTCAGCGGCGGCGACGTGCCCAAGGTCAACCCCCTGATGGCCAAGAAGACCTTTGCGGCGCTGCACCGGGCGATCGGGGCCGGGCTGGTGCGGGCGTGTCACGACCTGAGCGAAGGCGGCCTGGCCGCGGCCGCCGCCGAGATGGCCTTTGCCGGCGGGTTGGGGGCACGGCTGGAGCTGACCAACGTGCCGGGGGCGGACGGGGCACACCATACCGCGGTGCTCTTGTTCGGCGAGTCGAACACGCGGTTTCTGTGCGAGGTGCGGGAAGAGGACGCCGACGCGTTCGGGGCCGAGATGTCGGAGCTGCCCTTCGCGCATGTGGGCGAGGTCGTTGACTCCGGGAGGCTGGAGATCTTCGGTGCCGACGATAAGCCCATGGTGCAAGCCGACCTGGCATCGCTCAAGGAGGCGTGGCAGAAACCACTGCGATGGTGAAACGAGAGCGGCGGAGTTGCCGTTTTGCGGTGGCCGGGTGGTCGCCGGGACGGCGATCGACTGGCGAGTGCTGAGTACGGAGTACTGAGTACGGGGCAAGTATCAGTACATTGGAGTCACTTTTTTGTCACAACAATGACAAGT